>JANPMR010000209.1:0-8386 GCA_031427055.1 Rubrivivax sp. | reverse complement strand
CACGCCCAGCGCCGCGGCCTCGCGGGCGATGACGCCCGGTGCGGTGGCGTTGATGGCGCGCGCCAGTTCGGGCTCGCTCTCGGCCTTGTCGACGGCGGTGTGGGCGGCCGAGTTGACGATGACATCGGGCCGCGCAGCGCGTATCAGCGCCGGCAGCGAATCGGGCTGCGAGAAGTCGGCGCGCAGGGGTGCAGGCGAATCGAAGTCGCAGGCGATCAGCTCGCCCAACGGCGCCAGCGCGCGCTGCAACTCCCAGCCGACCTGGCCGTTCTTGCCGAGCAGAAGGACTCTCATCTTGCAGCGTAGTTGGTGTCGACCCAGTCGCGATAGACGCCGCTCTGCACCTCGGCCACCCAACTTGCATTGGCCAGGTACCACTGCACCGTCTTGCGGATGCCGGTGTCGAAGGTCTCGGCCGGGCGCCAGCCCAGTTCGCGCTCGATCTTGCGCGCGTCGATGGCGTAGCGGCGGTCGTGGCCGGGGCGGTCGGTGACGTGCGTGATGAGCCGTGCGCAGGGGCCGTCAGGGCTGGGCTGCAACTCGTCGAGCAAGGCGCACACGTGGTGCACGATTTGCTTGTTGGTCATCTCGTTCCAGCCGCCGATGTTGTAGGTCTCGCCCACGCGGCCACCGGACAGCACGGCGCGGATGGCGCTGCAGTGGTCGGCCACAAAGAGCCAGTCGCGCACCTGCTGGCCGTCGCCGTAGATCGGCAAGGGCTTGCCCGCCAGGGCGTTGACGATCATCAGCGGGATCAACTTCTCGGGGAAGTGGTACGGCCCGTAGTTGTTGCTGCAGTTGGTGGTCAGCACCGGCAGGCCGTAGGTGTGGTGCCAGGCGCGCACCAGGTGGTCGCTGGCGGCCTTGCTGGCGCTGTACGGGCTGTTGGGCGCGTAGAGGTGGGTCTCGGTGAAGGGCGCGTCGGTGCTTGAGAGGCTGCCGTAGACCTCGTCGGTGCTGATGTGGTGGAAACGGAAGGCCGCCTTGGCGCCGTCCGGCAACTTGGCCCAATGCGCGCGCACGGCTTCGAGCAGCGTGAACGTGCCCTCGACATTGGTCTTGATGAAGGCGCCCGGGCCGTGAATGCTGCGGTCGACGTGGCTCTCTGCAGCAAAGTGCACCACGGCGCGCGGCGCATGCACGGCGAACAGCCGATCAAGCAACACGCGGTCGCCGATGTCGCCCTGCACGAAGACGTGGCGTGCATCGCCTTTGACCGCTGCCAGGTTGGCCAGATTGCCGGCGTAGGTGAGCAGGTCGAGATTGACCACCGGCTCATCGCACTGCGCCAGCCAGTCGAGCACGAAGTTGCTGCCAATGAAGCCGGCGCCGCCGGTGACGAAGATGGTCATTTCGGGGCCCGTCCGTAGGTGTCTTCGAAGCGAACGATGTCGTCTTCACCGAGGTAACTGCCGGATTGAACCTCGATGATCTCCAAGGGCACTTTGCCCGGGTTGCGCAGGCGGTGCGTCTCGCCCAGCGGGATGTAGGTGCTCTGGTTCTCGGCCAGCAGCAGCACCTTGTCGCCCACCGTGACCTCGGCGGTGCCGGTGACGACGATCCAGTGCTCGGCGCGGTGGTGGTGCATCTGCAGGCTCAAGCTGGCGCCCGGCTTGACCATGATGCGCTTGACTTGGTGGCGCGGGCCGTGGTCGATGCTGTCGTACCAGCCCCAGGGGCGGTGCACCTTGCGATGCAGGGCCTGCTCGCCGCGCTGTTCGCGCCCCAGTTGCGCGACGATGTTCTTCACGTCCTGGCTCTTCTCGCGGCTGGCCACCAGCACGGCATCCGGCGTCTCGACGACGACCACGTCTTCCAACCCCACCACGCTGACCAGCCGGCTGGTGGCGTGCACCAGCGTATTGCGGCTGTCGCTGACGATGGCGTCGCCCACCGTGGCGTTGCCCTGCGCGTCCTTGGGCGCGACCTGCCAGACGGCTTCCCATGCGCCCAGGTCGTTCCAGCCGGCGGCCAGCGGCTCCATGCGGATGTCGAGCACGCCGGGGCACTTCTCCATCACCGCGTAGTCCACCGATTCACTGGGCACGGCCGCGAACTCGGCCTTGCCGGGGCGCACGAAAACCTCGTCGGTCTCGCGCACGGCGAACGCGGCGCGGCTGGCGCTGGCGATGTCGGGCCGGAAGCGCTCGAGCGCGGCCATCCAGACGGATGCGCGCAGCACAAACATGCCGGCGTTCCAGTAGTAGCCGCCGTCGGCCAGGTACTTGCCGGCGGTGGCCAGGTCGGGCTTCTCGACGAATTCGGCCACCCGGCCGGCCTCGGCGCGCACGTAGCCGTAGCCGGTTTCGGGCCGGTCGGGCGTGACGCCCAGGATCGCGATGGCGCCACCGGCAGCTGCCTGCACGGCGCGGCGCAGGGCGGCGGTGAAAGCGACCTCGTCGGTGACGGTCTGGTCGGCGGGCGTCACCACCATCACCGGATCGGCGCCATCCTGCAGCGCCTGCAGCGCCGCCAGCGTGACGGCCGGCGCGGTGTTGCGGCCCACCGGTTCGAGCAGCACTGCTGACGGCAGCAGGCGCAGCTCGCGCAGTTGATCCAGCACCAGGAAGCGATGCTCCTCATTGCCCACCACCAGCGGCGGCGCCACCGTGATGCCGTCGCCGGCCAGGCCCTGCAGCCGGCTGGCCGCCTGTTGAAACAGGCTGGTGTTGCCCGAGAGCACGAGAAACTGCTTGGGAAACCCCGAGCGCGAAAGCGGCCACAGCCGGGTGCCGGAGCCGCCGGCCATGATGACCGGGCGCACGTCGATGCTTGTCATGCTTCAAAACCTTTCGGATTCAGGGATTGCCAGCGCCAGCTGTCCTGGCACATGCGCGCAAGGTCGAGTTGCGCACGCCAGCCCAGCAGCTCGTGGGCGAGTGCGGGGTCGGCCCAGCAGGCGGCCACGTCGCCGGGGCGGCGCGGCACGATGTCGTAGGGGATCTCTCGCGCGCTGGCCGCAGCGTAGGCGGCCACCACCTCGAGCACGCTGGCGCCGCGGCCGGTGCCGAGGTTGACGGTGAACGAGCCGGGCTGATCGAGCAGCCGCTGCAGCGCCGCGACGTGGCCCTGTGCGAGGTCGACGACGTGGATGTAGTCGCGCACGCCGGTGCCGTCGGGTGTGGCGTAGTCGCCGCCAAAGATCGACAGGCGTTCGCGTCGGCCCACGGCCACCTGCGCCACGTAGGGCATCAGGTTGTTGGGCGTGCCGCGCGGGTCTTCGCCGATGCGCCCGCTCTCGTGCGCGCCCACCGGGTTGAAGTAGCGCAGCGTGCCGATGCGCCAGCCGGGCTGCGCGGCGGCCAGGTCGCGCAGCATCTGCTCGCCCATCAGTTTGGTCTGGCCGTAGGGGTTGGTAGCCGACAGGGATGAGTCTTCGCGGATCGGCAGCCGTTCGGGGTCGCCGTACACGGTGGCGCTGGAGCTGAAGACGAAGCGCTCGACGCCGTGGCGCTGCATCGCGGCACACACCGTGAGCAGGCCGCCCAGGTTGTTGGCGTAATAGGCCAGCGGTTGCGCAGTGGATTCGCCCACCGCCTTGAAGGCCGCAAAGTGCACGCAGGCGTCGATGCGGTGGCGCTGGAACAGCGTTTCCATCGCCGCCTCGTCGCAGACGCTGGCGCGCTCGAACACCGGCGTGCAGCCGCTGAGCGCGGCAATGCGATTCAGCACCTCGGGCGCGCTGTTGGAGAAGTCGTCGACACCGACCACGTCATGGCCGGCGGCCTGCAGCGCCAGCCAGGTGTGCGATGCGATGTAGCCGGCCGCGCCGGTGAGCAAGATGGTGGCCATCAGCGAGCCCGGGACGCTGGGTGAGCGTGTGCGTGTGCGTTCATTGCAGGGTGATTTGCGCGTAGCAGCTGGTGGTGTTGGCGTCGAGGTTGACGACGAGCGGCCCGTCGCCGCGGCGTCGTTCGGTGCCGACATCGCAGCCAAACAGCAGGCCGCGGCTGGGCGCCCAGCGCGCGCCCAGGCCCAGCAGGCTCAGGCGCTCGCGGCCACTGGCATTCAGCGGCACGAAGGGATTGTCGATGGTGCGCACCAGTTCGCGCTGCACCTCGGTGAGCGTGATGCTGAAGGCGATCTTTGACGACAGGTCGTAGTCGACACGCAGCCGGACGGTGTCATTGACGCGGCTGTAGTCGGCCGTGCCGGGCGTGTTGAACACAGTCACGGCGTAGGAATCTTGTCCCACGTCGCGCGACAGCCGCAGGTC
This sequence comes from Rubrivivax sp., assembly GCA_031427055.1. Lineage (GTDB taxonomy): Bacteria > Pseudomonadota > Gammaproteobacteria > Burkholderiales > Burkholderiaceae_C > Rubrivivax. The sequence goes on along the minus strand of JANPMR010000209.1, from coordinate 4,170 downwards.
GGTGCGCAGCTTGCCGCTCGGCCGCCAGGCCCAACCCACTGCGCCGGTCAGGCCGCTGAAGTCGCGCTGCTCGTTGAGGTCATAGGCGGTCTTGCCCCAAGTCAGCCGCAGGTCGTAGCTGCTCAGGCCGCTGGGCGCCAGGCTGGCCGTGAGGTCGAGGTCCTGGCGCTGGAAGCGGTCGGCCTCGAAGCCCGCGCCCGTGCTGCGGAACTTGGGGTAGCGCCCGCGCGTGTCGCGGCCGAAGAGGCCGAAGTTGCTCATGCCGCTGGGCCGCCAGCGCAGGCCCAAGGCCGCGGTGTCCTGCGAGAACTCGCGCGATTGCACCGAGGGCTGGTCGATCGAGTTGTCGACCTTGCGCCGGCCAGCCGAGACCTCGGCCGCCCATTGCGCGCCGATGCCCATGCGCACCGCGCTGTCGAGGGTCTGCGTGCTCTCGAGGTTGCGCTGCGACAGCAGGCCCACTTCCTGCAGGTTGAAGGTGGACAGCGCGCGGCTGGCGCTGGCCGACAGGCTGCCCGAGATTTCCGACACGGTCGACCAATCCAGGCCGCCCGTGGCGCTGTAGCCCTGGTTGTTGAAGCGCGCGTTTTCGGCGTAGCGCGTCGAGCGCAGCGAAACATTGGCGTAGCCACGTTGGCGCCCGAAGGGCTGGTCGAAGCCGGCCAGCAGGGCCGTGGCCGACACGGTGTCGCCGCGCGAGTAGCCTGCCGGCGCATCGGTGCCGTTGGCCAGGCGCAGCAAGTTGGACTCGCGGCTGTAGGTCTGCGAGGCGCCGACGTAGTAGGGCGTGGTCTCGGCCTGCGCAAGGCCCGCCAACGCGCCCAGGGCCAGCGCCATGGTGCAGGCCAGCCGGCCCGCAGGCCGCATCGATGTCGGTTCAATAGGCATTGCGGTCGAAGAACACCACCTTGATGGTACGGGCAATGATCTGCAGGTCCAGGCCCAGCGACCAGTTGCGCAGGTACTCCAGGTCGTACTCCACCCGGGCCTGCATCTTCTCGATGGTTTCGGTCTCGCCGCGATGCCCGTTGACCTGTGCCCACCCGGTGATGCCCGGCTTGACCTTGTGTCGCACCATGTAGGCCTTGATCAGCTGGCGGTACTGCTCGTTGTGCGCCACGGCATGCGGGCGCGGGCCGACCACGCTCATGCGGCCCTGCAGCACGTTGACGAACTGCGGCAGTTCGTCCAGGGAGGTGCGGCGGATGAAGGCGCCGAAGGGCGTGATGCGCGGATCGTCCTTGGTGGCCTGGAGCACCACCTCGCCGTCGTCCTGCGCGCGCATCGAGCGGAACTTGTAGACCACGATCTCCTCACCGTCCAGGCCGTTGCGCCGTTGGCGAAAGATGGTCGGCCCCGGCGAGCTGAGCTTGACACCGATCGCGATGGCCAGCAGCAGCGGCGAGATGATCACCAGGATGGCGGCGGCCAGCACGATGTCGGACGCACGCTTGACGAGCCTGTTGGTGCCGGTGAAGGGGGTCTCGCACAGGCCCACCACCGGCACGCCGTTCATGTCCTGCAGGCGGCCCTGGATGATGCTGATGCCGAACACGTCGGGCACGAAGAACAGGCTCGCCGTGGTGCCTTGCACCTGTTCGAGCAAGTCGACGATGCGCGGCTGCGAGCCCAGCGGCAGCGTGATGTAGACCTCGTTCACGCCGTGGGCGCGGATGTAGGGCGCCACCTCGCGCAGCGTGCCCAAGCGCAGCGACGACGCGGCGCCATCCACGCGCTCGTCGGTGCGGTCGTCGAAGTAACCCAGGAAGGACAGGCCGATGTCGCCGCGGGCCTGGAACGCGCGCGATACCTTGACGCCCAAGGCGCCGGCACCCACCACCACCGCGGTGCGGCGGTTTTCCGGCTGCGCGGCCAGAGCGCGCAGCGCCGTGCGGCCGCCAAAGTAGGTCAGCCAGTGCAGCGTCGGCGTGATCACGGCCCACCACAGCAGGATGTTGGTGTCGAAAAGTTGCAGGCTGCGCGTGGCATAGCCGCACAGCGCCAGGATGACCATCAGGCTGACCCAGGAGCTGGCAATGTCGACAGCGGTGTTCAGCGGCCGGTCCCAGAAGCGGTTGCGGCCGGGGAAGGTCAAGGCAAAGACCAGCAGGCACAAGGTGAGATCCGAGCGCCCGATCGGCTCGTCCAGCAGCGTCGACACGGCCAGGAACACCAGCACGGTGAGCGAGGGCTCGAGGAACGCCGCCACCAGCGAGGTCACCGATTGCGGTGCGCTGTAGAAGGTGCGTTTGTAGCCTCGGTCTTCGAACATCGTTTGCGTCGGGGCTTCGCGCCGCGGCGCAAGAGGCGGGGCACCCGTTGGAAGTAGGGCGCCCGCGGCGGCCAAGTCGGCTGCCTGGCTCGCGGCAAGCAAACGATTCTCCCCCAATTCAGGCGCCACTCCGTGACGGCGCCGTGTCAGCCGCACGGCGTCGGCGGCGGTGTCGGCGGCATGGGCGGCTGCCTACAATCGAGCGATGCTGCAAAGTCTTCATGCGCTCCTTGCGCCCGCGCTGGCCGAGCGGCTGACGCTTCTCCTCAACCATGTGTTGGCCAGCGAGGCCGTCGCCACCGAGCGCCTGCGGCCACATGCCGGGCGCAGCGTGTCGCTCACGTTGACGGGATGGCCTGCCTTGCTGCCGCCGCCGCCCGCACTGGCCTGGCGCATCACGCCCGCGGGCTTGCTCGACTGGTGCGGTGCGCAGGGTGCCGATAGCGCTGAGCTGAGGGTGCAGATCGACGCGTCCAACCCGGCGCTGCTGGCGGCGCGCGCGCTGGCCGGCGAGCCCGCGTCGGTGCAGATCGAAGGCGACGCGCAACTTGCCGGCGACGTCAACTGGTTGATTCAGAACCTGCGCTGGGACGTGGCCGCAGACCTCGAACGTGTCTTCGGCCCGCTGGTCGCGCAGCAGCTGTCGCAGCTCGGCCGCAGCGCCGCGTCGGGCCTGCGCCTGGCGCTGCAGGGCGCGGCGCGCCTGGCCGAGCGGCTGCGCTCGCGCGGCGCATGACGGGTCTGGCCGCAGGCCTTGGGGTGCCCCAGTGAGGCACTTCGGCCGCCTCGTGTTCATCGTCGTCACCGTGCTGCGCTTTGGCCTGGACGAGGTGGCGCTGTCGGCCTTCCGCCAACGCTGGGTGCGCGCGCTGGTGCGCCTGGTGACCCTCGGCCGCAAGCTCGATGCGCCGCGCGCCGTGCGCCTGCGCCAGGGCCTGGAGCGGCTGGGGCCGATGTTCGTCAAGTTTGGCCAGATGCTGTCGACGCGGCGCGATCTGATCCCGCTGCACGTGGCCGACGAGCTGGCGCAGTTGCAGGACAACGTGCCGCCGTTTCCGGCCGCGGTGGCGCGCCGGCTGGTCGAAGCGGCCTTCGAGCGCCGCATCGACGAAGTCTTTGCCAGCTTCGAGGCCGAGCCGGTGGCCAGCGCCTCCATCGCCCAGGTGCACTTCGCGGTGCTCAAGGACGGCCGCGAGGTGGCGGTGAAGGTGCTGCGCCCGGGCATGCTCGAGGTCATCGAGCAGGACCTGACGCTGCTGCACACACTGGCCTCGTGGATCGAGCGGCTCTCGGCCGACGGCAAGCGGCTCAAGCCGCGCGAGGTGGTGGCCGAGTTCGACGGCTACCTGCACGACGAGCTCGATCTCGTGCGCGAGGCCGCCAACGCCGCGCAGCTGCGGCGCAACATGGACGGCCTGGACCTGGTGCTGGTGCCCGAGATGGTGTGGGAGCTGTGCACGCCCGGTGTCATCGTGATGCAGCGCATGCTGGGCGTGCCGATCAGCCAGATCGAGCGCCTGCGCGCGGCTGGCGTGGACATCAAGAAGCTGGCGCGCGACGGTGTCACGATCTTCTTCACCCAGGTCTTCCGCGACGGCTTCTTTCACGCCGACATGCACCCCGGCAACATCCAGGTCAGCCTGGACCCCAAGACCTTCGGGCGCTATATCGCGCTCGACTTTGGCATCGTCGGCACCCTGACCGACACCGACAAGGAATACCTCGCCTACAACTTCATCGCCTTCTTCCGCCGCGACTACAAGCGCGTGGCCGAGCTGCACATCGAGAGCGGCTGGGTGCCGGCGGCGACGCGGGTGGATGCGCTGGAAGGCGCCATCCGCACCGTCTGTGAGCCGCTGTTCGACCGGCCGCTGAAAGACATCTCGCTGGGCCAGGTG
>JANPMR010000208.1:0-8587 GCA_031427055.1 Rubrivivax sp. | reverse complement strand
GCGCATCCGCGACTTCACGCAGTTTGGCTTTACCGAGGTGCTGTTTCCGGGGCTGGATGCTACTCAAGACGATTGACGTGTCAGTAATGCGATAGCAGCGTGCCAAAGCCCTGCATCTTGTCGTTGATGCCCACCGCACGCAGCGCATGCCAGTAAGTCGCCGTGTTGATCGCTATCACGGGTTTGCCCAAGAACAATTCAGCGGCGGCGGCAAAGCGCACCATCGACAGATTGGTGCCGACTTGAACAATCGCATCCACATCGTCACCGTCAAGCTGCTTCAAGGCGTTGCGGCACATCGCATCAGTGGTATGCGCAATCTGTACCGGGCTGGGGCGTTGTAGGCACAGGTCTCGGACCACGGTAAAGCCGCAGTCTTCATAAAAGCGGCGCACCTGCGCGTTGGCCACCGGAAAGTAGGGCGAGAAAAACGCAATGCGCTTGGCCTTGTAAACATTCAGCGCTGCCTCGGTCGCAAATGAGCCGCATGACACCTCTACTTCGGCGCATTCGCGCATGATTTTCAGGTACTTGTGCGCACCTTCACGCCCGTCCCAAAACGTAGCTGCTGACATGCCCATCACCAGGTACTGCATCTCGCAGCTTTTTAAGACATTGGCTGCGTCCAGTGTGCTGCCTTGGATATTTTTGACCAACCGCAAAAAATCTTTATCGGTGTTGACCGGGTCGTTCGGAATGATGATGCGGCTGTAATGATTCGTCACGCCGACCGGGCGCACCCTCGCGCGAGCGGTCGCGGATCAGCGTGTAGTGCCACAACGCTTGCGCCGCCGCCACGGCAACGCCGGCCAAGAACCAGCGCCCGAGGCCGAGCGACATCCCGAGCGCCGCCCAACTGCCCAGGTAGACGGTGTAGAAGGCCATCACCGCGGCCACGTCGAAGCGCCCGAGCGTGATGGCCGAGGTCTTCATGCCGATGCGCAGGTCGTCGTCGCGGTCGACCATGGCGTACTCGGTGTCGTAGGCCAGCACCCAGAACAGATTGCCAACCAACAGCCCCCATGCGTGTGGCGGCACGGCGGCCGAGATCGCGGCCAGGCCCCAGGCGGTGCCGCCCAGCGCGGCGGCAAAGGCCATCGGAATGCCGCCGCTGAAGGCCACGCCGAGCACGGCCTGCGGCATCGACACGTGGCGCTTGGCAAAGGGGTAGGCCACGGTGATGAGCAGGCCGCCGAAAGACACCACCACCGCGGCCGGCGTGGTCGTCAGCACCAGGCAGAAGGCGAAGAAGGCCAGCACCGCGCCCAGCGCCAGCGCCTCGCGCACCGACACCGCACCGCGCGTCACCGGGCGGCCGGCGGTGCGCTTGACGTGGCGGTCGAACTCGCGGTCGGCGACGTCATTGACGCAGCAACCGGCGCTGCGCATGAGGATGGTGCCAAGCACGAAGACGATCACCAGATGCCAGCCCGGCCAGCCGTCGGCGGCGATCCAAAGCGCCGAGAGCGTGGGCCATAGCAGCAGCAGCCAGCCGGCGGGGCGGCTCCAGCGGATGAGGTCGAGGTACAGGGGCAGGCGCGCTCGCGCAGGCAGGGCGGGGTTCACAGCGATCGATTATCGGCAGGCGTTGCGCCGCCGCGGCTCGGCCCAAGGTTCATGCAGCGCCGGCACCCCCATCAAGGGCCATCAGGGCATCGCGCCAATGCGCCACGCCGACACCATTGATGCGCTGGTTGCCAGGCGCGCCGCAGATCAGCAGCGCCTCGCCCTGGCGTGCTGCGGCGGCATGGCGCTGCCAGGTGCGCAGCGCATCCAGCCACGCGCCTTGAAACGTGGCGCCCGACTTGAATTCCACGGGCTGCAGCACGCCGCCGCTTTCGATCAGCAGGTCGACCTCGTTGCCGATGTGGTCGCGCCAGAAGTAGGCGGTACCGGTAGCACCGGTGTGGCGCAGGTGCTTGCCATATTCGGCGATGCACAGGTTTTCGAAAAGCGCGCCGCGCATCGGGTGGATGTTCATGGTGTCGGCGTCGCGGATGCCCAACAGCCATGCCGCCAGGCCGGTGTCGTGGAAGTACAGCTTGGGCGCTTTCACCAGGCGCTTGCCAAAGTTGATGTGGTACGGGGGCAGGCGGAAGGCCACGTAGGTGGCCTCGAGCACGGTCAGCCAGTCGCGGGCGGTGGTCTGTGCCACCCCCAGATCGTGCGCCACGGCGTTGAGGTTCAGCAGTTGGCCGCAGCGCGCCGCCATCATGCGCATAAAGCGCTGGAACTGCAGCAGATCGCCGATGCGGCTGACCTGCCGCACGTCGCGCTCCAGGTAACTGGCCACGTAGCTGGCGTGCCAGTCGGCCGCGTTGACGTCGCTGGCATGGATAGCCGGGTAGGCGCCGCGCTGCAGCAGCGAATCGAGTGACAGGCCGTCGAACACGGCTGCGCCTTCGCCGTAGGACAGCGGCATCAGCTCCAGGAATCCGGCGCGTCCGGCAAGGCTCTGGCTGACGGCCTCGGACAGCAGCAGATTCTGCGAACCGGTGACCACGAAGCGGCCGGGCCGCCGGTCGGCATCGACGACCGTTTGCAGGTAGGACAGCAGTTCGGGCAGGCGCTGCACTTCGTCGAGCACCACGCCCTGAGGGTGCGAGGCGAGAAAGCCGCGCGGGTCGGCGGCGACGCGCTGGCGCACGTCGGGGTCTTCCAGCGAGACATAGGCATGCGCCGGAAAGGCGCGGCGCGCCAAGGTGGTCTTGCCCGACTGGCGCGGCCCCGTCAGCACCAGCACCGGGAAGCCGCGCGCCAGCCTCAGCAGACGTTGGTGGGCGGTGCGTTTGAACATGGCATTTGCTATTTCAGCTTTTGAAGCTGAAAGTGTAAATCACGACGATGCGCCCTGGAAACCCGTGGCGTGCATCAGGCCGCGTTCACGGCGGCGCCCGTCTGCAGGCTGGCGCGCCGGATTCAGGTCGAATACCGCAGCACACTCAACAGCACCTTGCCTGTCTTGTCGCGATAGACGTCAACGTCGGCGTCGATCGTCAGCACATGGCGGATGCGCATGAAGCGCGGCGATGACTGTCACTCTGCGGGACACCCGCCCCACCCGCGCCCTGGAACAAACTGGACTGGCGCAGTCTGCTGTACCGAGAGAATAACGATGACCGCGCCCACCGAGCCGCCTCCCGCCGTGCGTGCCATACATCTCTCGCAAGACGCGGTCGTGACCTTTCGGCTGCTGTACGAGCACAGCATCGAGGCCGCGGCGCTGGCCGACGCCGCCGATCCTCGCCTGCGACGCATGGACGGGCAGGCCTTCGAAGCCGAACTCTCGTCGACACTGTTTCTGGACCACCAGGGCATGTCGACATCCATCCTCTCGATCCGTGACGTGTCGGCGCTGCAACGCGTGCAGCGCTCGCTGCACGAGAGCGAGATGCGCCTGGGCTTCGCACTCGATGCCGCCCGCATCGGCGACTGGGACATGGACCTTCGCACCAACGTGGCCCGCCGTTCCTTGCGCCACGACCCGTGCTTTGGCTACCGCGAGCCGGTGGCCACCTGGGGCGACGGTTCGGTGCACTGGCTGTGGTCCAAGGGGCGCTTCTATTTCGACGATGACGGCCGGCCGCAACGCGTGGCCGGCATCCAGGTGGACGTGACGGCGCGCCGCGCGCTCGACGACGCACTGCGCCGGTCTGTGGAGCGCTTGCAACTCGTGCTGCGCACGTCGAGCGAAGGCCCCTGGGACATCGATCTGACGACCGGCATGCCCTATTGCTCGCCGCGCTGGCTGGAGATGCTGGGGCTCGATGTTGCGCTGCGGCCCCCCGACGCCGAGTTCTGGCTGGCACTCTGCCATCCCGAAGACATCGCTCGCGTGCGGCAAGCCTTTGCCGCGGCCCTCGAGGGCAGCTCGGACACCTACGAGATCGAGTTGCGGATGCGCCACGCCGACGGGCATTGCGTGCCGGTGCAATCCCGCGGCATCGTGGTGCGCGACGACCAGGGCCGGGCGCAGCGCGTCACCGGATCCAACCGCGACCTGACGCAGCGCAATCGCCTGCGCGAAACCGCGCATCGGCGCGTTGTGGCAGAAGCCTCCAGTCAGGCCAAGAGCGACTTCCTGACGCAGATGAGCCACGAGCTGCGCACGCCCCTGAACGCAGTCATCGGCTTCTCGCAGTTGCTCAAGGTGCACGGCACCGAGGCGCTGAGCGCGGCACAAGAGCGCCACATCGGGCACATCGAGCAAGCCGGCTGGCACCTGCTCGCCCGGCGGCCGTGTGGACCTGCACTGCTCGCTCGACGCCGATGGCCAGGTCAAGCTCTCGGTAAGCGACAACGGGCGCGGGCTCGACGCAGCGCAGCAAGCGCAACTGTTTCAGCGCTTCAATCGGCTCGGACAAGAGGCCGGCCCGGCGCAGGGCACGGGCATCGGCCTGGTGATCTGCAAGCGCCTGGCCGAATTGATGAGCGGCACGCTGACGGTGTCCAGCGGCGTCGGCAGGGGCAGCGTGTTCGCGCTGCACCTGCCCGTGGCCGCGAGCACGGCGGCCCGTGGCCTGCAATCGGTGCGCACAAGCCCACCGGCGCCGATCCTGCTGGACAGGCAACTGCCCGACGGCGGTGGCCTGGACGTGCTTGCCGCGCTCAAGAGCGCCCCGGCCACGGCCACCATCCCCGTCGTCGTCTCGGCCGATGCGTCCACCGAATCGATGCGCGCCGCGCTGGCGGCCGGCGCCCTGACCTACCTGGCCAAGCCGATCGAGATGCACCGGCTGTTTGCCGAGATCGACGCCGCGCTGGCCGCCGCCGCGGCATCCAGGCTGAGGCGCGGCTGCCGCGGTGCCCACCGGCGGCATGTAGAACCTGTGGTCACCGATACGGCATGATCACGGCATGGATCGCCAGACCGCCCTCGACCTGCTCGCCGCGCATCGCCCCGTGCTGGCCGAGCGCTTTGGTGTGACGAAACTCGCCTTGTTCGGCAGCGTTGCCCGCGGCACGGCGCGGGCGGACAGTGACGTGGACTTGCTGGTCCAGTTCGACGGCCCGGCCACCGCAGACCGCTATTTCGGAGCCCAGTTTTATCTGGAAGACCTGCTTGGGTGCGCGGTCGACCTCGTCACGGAAGCTGCGCTCAAGCCGCGTCTGCGCCCGTACATCGAGAAAGACCTCATCGATGTCTGAGCGCGACGTCGGGTTCTACGTCGAAGACATGCTCGAGTTTGCACAGCGCGCGCATGACTACGCCAGTGGCCTGACGGAAGCAACACTGACGATCGAACAGATGCGCTACGACGCCATCCTGCGCAACATCGAACTCATCGGCGAGGCCGCCACGCATGTCCCCGCAGAGGTGCGCGACATGGCCGCGGATGTACCCTGGCAAATGATCATCGGCGCGCGCAACCGCGTGGCACACGGCTATCTGGGTATCGCTTCGGAGACGGTCTGGAACATCCTGGAACAGCAGATTCCCGCCTTGCAGGCCGCGTTGCGGAGCCTGCTGGCGCGCATGCCTCGACCCAAGCCCTGAGTCCCGTTCACCCCTCCAGCTGCTTCTGAAACACCAGCCCCGCGTGCTCGCGCAGGGCGTGGAACTTGATCTTGGGCCAGTTCGCCTGCATCGCGCGCAGCTCGCCGGCAAACTCCAGCAGCACGCAGGGCGCGTCCACGGCATCGAGCGCCACGCGGTGCGCGTTGCCGTCGATGAAGCGCTTGAGCTCGCGCTCGTCGGCCGCTGCGCCTTCGCCGCGTTCACCGCCTTCGCCGCTATTGCAGGTGACCCAGCGCGCGACGTTGTAGCGCGCCGGCAGGATGCGCGCCTTGCAGCCGTATTCATGCTCCAGGCGGTGCGCCACCACCTCGAACTGCAGCTGCCCCACGGCGCCCAGCAGCAGCATGCCGCCCGACACCGGCCGGAAGACCTGGATCGCGCCCTCCTCGCCCAGCTGCGTCAGGCCCGCGCGCAGCTGCTTGGTGCGCAGCGGGTCGGCCACTTCGACGCTGCGAAACATCTCCGGCGCAAAGAACGGCAACCCGGTGAACTGCAGCGCCTCGCCTTCGGTGAGCGTGTCGCCCAGCTGCAGCACGCCGTGGTTGGGGATGCCGATGATGTCGCCGGCAAAGGCCTCTTCCAGCAGCTCGCGGCGCTGGCTCAGAAAGCTCACCACGGTGTTGGGCCGCAGCTCCTTGCCACTGCGCGTGACCTTCAGCCGCATGCCGCGCTCGAAGTGGCCGCTGGCCACGCGCAAGAAGGCGATGCGGTCGCGGTGTGCCGGGTCCATGTTGGCCTGGATCTTGAAGACCACGCCGGTGAACTTGGGCTCGGTGGGTTGCACGACGCGCTGGATGGCGGCCTTGGGGCCGGGCGGCGGCGCCATGTCCACCAAGGCATCGAGCACCTCGCGCACGCCAAAGTTGTTGACCGCCGAGCCAAAGAACATCGGCGTCTGGCGGCCGGCCAGGAATTCGGCTTCGTCGAAGGGCGGCGCCGCGCCCTCCACCAGTTCGACCTCGCCGATGGCCTGCTCGTAGCTGGCGCCAAAGCGCGCGGCCAGCAGCGGGTTGCTCAGGCCGTCGACGATCTCGTCGTCCTCTTGGCCCTCTCGCTTCAGGCGGTCTTCGCCCGACGAGAACACGCGCATCTGCTGCTTGCGCAGGTCGAGCACGCCGCCGAAGAACTTGCCCATGCCCACCGGCCAGGTGAAGGGCACCACGCCCATGCCCAACTCGCGCTCGATCTCGTCCATCAGGTTCAGCGGGTCCTGCACCTCGCGGTCCATCTTGTTGACGAAGGTCAGGATGGGCGTGTTGCGGGCGCGGCAGACCTGCAGCAGGCGGCGTGTCTGCGGCTCGACGCCGTTGGCGGCGTCGATGACCATCAGCGCCGCGTCCACCGCGGTCAGCACGCGGTAGGTGTCCTCGCTGAAGTCCTGGTGGCCGGGGGTGTCGAGCAGGTTGATGACGCAGTCGCGGTACTCCATCTGCATCACGCTGCTGGCCACCGAGATGCCGCGCTGCTTCTCGATCTCCATCCAGTCGCTGGTGGCGTGGCGCGTGGCCTTGCGCGCCTTCACACTGCCGGCGATCTGGATCGCGCCGCTGAACAGCAGCAGCTTCTCGGTCAGCGTGGTCTTGCCGGCGTCGGGGTGGCTGATGATGGCAAAGGTGCGGCGGCGGCGCACTTGCGTGTCGATGCGGGGCTGGCTATCGGCTGACATGGGCGGACATGGCGCGGGCCGCGGCGCGGGCCGGCGGCGGAGAAGAAGGGCGGGCGGGGGAGCGGGCCGTCACGGCAGCGTGACGCCGTGTTCCAGCGGGCGAATCCGTGATTATCGTGGCGACCCCACCCTGACCTCGAGGCCAACCGACGCCGACCCTTCACCATGCGCCTGGCGCCGACGCAAGGTCGCGCACGCGCCGGACTGAGCGCCCGCGAACTACACACCGGTCCGGGCGCCCTGCCATTCACGCCAGGTCGAAGCGATCCAGGTTCATGACCTTGTTCCAGGCCGCCACAAAATCGCGCACGAACGCCTGCTGCGAGTCGCTGCTGGCATAGACCTCGGCAATCGCCCGCAGTTGCGCGTTCGAGCCGAAGACGAGGTCGACGACGGTGGCGGTCCACTTGATCTCGTTCGAGGCCACGTCGCGTCCCACCAGCACGCCTTCGGAAGTGGGGGACTTTTGCCACTTCGTCTTCATGTCGAGCAGGTTGACGAAGAAGTCGTTCGTCAGCGTCTCGGGCCGCTTCGTGAAGACGCCGTGGCCGGCCTTGCCGACGTTGGCATTCAGGGCACGCAGGCCACCGACCAGCACCGCCATTTCGGGCGCGCTCAGCTTCATCAATTGCGCCTTGTCCAGCAGCAGCTCGGCCGCCGATGCTTCCTGGCCCTTGCGGCTGTAGTTGCGGAAGCCATCGGCGCTCGGCTCCAACACGGCAAAGGACTCGACGTCAGTCTGCGCCTGCGATGCATCGGTGCGCCCCGGCGAGAAGGGCACCTTCACGTCCTGGCCCGCCTTCTTCGCAGCGGCTTCGACCGCCGCGCAACCGCCCAGCACGATCAGGTCGGCCAGCGAGATCTTCTTGCCGCCGGACTGCGCGCCGTTGAAGTCTTTCTGGATCGCCTCCAGCTTGCGCAGCACAGCCGCCAGTTCCGCCGGCTGGTTGACTTCCCAATCCTTCTGCGGCGCCAGGCGAATGCGTGCCCCGTTGGCGCCGCCGCGCTTGTCACTGCCGCGGAAGGTGGCCGCTGATGCCCAGGCCGTCGTGACCAGCTGGGAGACTGACAGACCCGAGGCGAGGACCGTGGCCTTCAGGGCCGCGATGTCCTGCTCTTGGACGAGGGGATGGTCAACGGCGGGGACCGGGTCTTGGCAGATCAGCTCTTCCTTCGGCACCAGCGGGCCCAGGTAGCGCGCCACCGGCCCCATGTCGCGGTGCGTCAGCTTGTACCAGGCGCGCGCAAAGACGTCGGCGAACTCCTGCGGATTGGCGTGGAAACGGCGCGAGATCTTTTCGTACGCCGGGTCCATGCGCAGTGCCAGGTCGGCCGTCGACATCATCGGGGCGTGGCGCTTGCTCGGATCGTGCGCGTCCACGACTGTGGTCGCTGCGGCGGGG
>JANPMR010000207.1:0-4637 GCA_031427055.1 Rubrivivax sp. | reverse complement strand
AGCGGCGCGCCCACGGTGTGCACGCAGGGCACGAAGTCGCCGTTGGCGCCCAGCACGTCCAGCGCGCCGCGGCCCATGCGGGTCATGGTGCGCATGCTCACCGCCACGTAGGGGCTGTCGGTGAGTTCGACGCCGATGTGGGCGATGTGGCTGCCCAGCGGGCCCATCGAGAAGGGCACCACGTACAGCGTGCGGCCCTTCATCGCGCCCTTGAAAAGCGCCGGCGTGCCGTCGGCCTGGCCGCCTTGCAGCAAGGCGCGCATCTCGGCCGGCGCCATCCAGTTGTTGGTGGGGCCGGCGTCTTCCTTGCGCGCGCTGCAGATGTAGGTGCGGTCTTCGACGCGCGCCACATCGGTGGCGTCGCTGCGCGCCAGAAAGCTGCGCGGACGCAACTCGGGGTTGAGTTTCATCAGGGTACCGGCCGCGACCAGCTGATCACACAGGCGCGCGTACTCCTGTTCGCTGCCGTCGCACCAATAGACCTCGGCGGCCTCGGTCAGGGCGGCGATCTGCGCCACCCAGTCGACGAGTCGGGCGTGATTGACATAGGCGGGCACGTTCAGGCGCAAGCCTTCCAGCACGGGACGGTTCATGGTGTTTCCGATCATGGCGATGTGAGAGAAGCGGGATTGGGCGAGCGCCGCGCGTCGCAGGACCTTGGCTCGACGCTCGCCGAATGCCGTTCAACCACAGGTGCAAAGTACGCCGGGGTGAAGATTGTCGGATCAATGTAATCGCGTCGTAACCACCTGCCCGGAGGGGGTCATGCAAATCCGGCATGACTTGATGCTACGGGCAGCCTGCGCCGCCAAAAGTGCCGCGCACGGCCTGGGCGCCTATGCTTGCGCCCTCGAATGGGAGTGCACGATGAGGGTCTTGCAGGTCTGCGCCGGAGTCGCCAGCCGACGACGCATCGACGGTCGCGAGGTGCTCACCGCCATCGGCAAGACCGCCGTCGGCGGGCCCGTGTCGGTGCGGTCTCTCGGCCTGGCCGGCGACGAGCAGGCCGATCTGTCGGTGCACGGCGGCCTGAGCAAGGCCGTGTACGCCTACCCGAGCGAGCACCTGGCGTTCTGGCAAACGGTGCGCGCGCAGGCCGGCGTGGCCGCCTGGGACGAGCCCGTGCCACCGGGCCTGATGGGCGAGAACCTGCTGCTGCAGGGCGTGCTGGAGGCCGACCTGTGGATCGGTGATCGGCTTGTGCTGCCCGGCTGTGTGCTGGCGGTGAGCGAGCCGCGCATGCCCTGCTTCAAGTTTGCCGCCGCGATGGGCTTTGCCAAGGCGGTGAAGTTGATGGCGGAGTCGGGCTTCTGCGGCAGCTACCTGGCCGTCGTCGTGCCGGGCGAGGTGACGGCCGGCGACGCCTTCACGCTGCAGCCGGGGCCGCGCGAGGTCAATCTGCGCGACTTGTTCCGCGCCCGCGCCCGCAATTGACGGCGCACATGGCGCACACAGCGCACACGGCGCCCGTCAGGCCGTGGCGGTTTCCAGCGCCGGGTAGTCGGTGTAACCGGCCGCGCCGCCGCCGTAGAGCGTCTTGGGGTTGAGCGCGGCCCAGGGCGCGCCTTCACGCAGCCGGCGGCCGAGATCGGGGTTGGCGATGAAGGGCCGGCCGATGGCCACCAGATCGGCCGCGCCGCTGGCCACCGCATCCTGCGCCATGGCGCCGGTGTAGCCGTTGTTGACCATCCAGGCGCCGGCAAAGCAGCGGCGCAGCGCGGCGTAGTCGAAGGGCGCGCCATCAACCAGCACCTCGCGCGGGCCACCCGTCTGGCCTTCGATGAGGTGCAGGAAGGCCAGGTTCAGCGGCGCCAACTGCGTCACCGCGTGTTCCATCAGTGTCTGCACCTCGGGGTCGGGTCCGGCGCCGTTGGACGGTGTCACCGGGCTCAGACGCAGGCCGGTGCGGCCACCGCCGATGGCACCGGCCACCGCCTGCATCACCTCGACCAGAAAGCGCGCGCGGTTCTCGATCGGGCCGCCATACGCATCAACGCGGTCATTGATGCTGCTGCGCAGAAACTGGTCGATCAGGTAGCCGTTGGCGCCGTGCACCTCGACGCCGTCGAAGCCGGCGTCGATGGCGTTGAGCGCGGCCTGGCGGTAGTCGGCCACCACGCCGGCGATCTCGTCGGTGGCCAGCGCGCGCGGCGTCGAGCAAGCCGCCATGCCGTCGGCCACCAGCGTGCGCCCGCCCGAGGCGCGCGCCGTGCTGCTCACCGGCGCGGCGTCGCCCGGCAGCAGCGAGCTGTGCGAGACGCGCCCGACATGCCAGAGCTGCACCACGATGCGGCCGCCGCGCGCGTGCACCGCATCCGTGACGCGCCGCCAACCCGCGACCTGCGCGGCGCTGTGGATGCCCGGCGTGTCGATGTAGCCCTGGCCCATGGCGCTGATCTGCGTTGCCTCGCTGACGATCAGACCGGCGCCGGTGGCCGGATCGGCGCGCTGCGCGTAGTACGCGGCCATCAGATCGTTGGGCACCTGGCCCGGGCTGGCGCGGTTGCGCGTCAGGGGCGCCATCACCAGGCGGGTGGCGAGCGCGATGTCGCCGATGCGGATGGGGTCAAAGAGTGTGGGCATGCGGCGAGGCTACTGCACCGCAGCAATCACGGTTCTGGCCGCACGACAAGCCCGGGCGCGCAACGTGGCACATTCGTGGCCATGCTCGCCTACCGCCACGCCTTCCATGCCGGCAACCACGCCGATGTCCTCAAGCACCTCGTGCTCATGCAGGTGCTGCAGCACATGAGCGTCAAGGACAAGGGCTGGCGCTATGTGGACACCCACGCCGGCGCCGGTGGCTATTCACTGCAGGGCGACTACGCACGCAAGCGCGGCGAGTTCGAGATGGGCATCGGCCGCCTGTGGGACCGCGCCGACCTGCCCACGCCGGTGGCCGAGCTCGTGGCCCTGGTGCGCGCCTTCAACGGCGGCAAGGCCATCGTGCAATACCCCGGCTCGCCGGCCATCGCCCAGCTGCTGATGCGGCCGCAAGACCAGCTGCGCCTTCACGAACTGCACCCCACCGACTACAAGATCCTGGCCAGCTACCTGGGCGACGTGCCCGGCGTCGAGGTCAAGATGAGCGACGGCTTCGCCAGCCTCAAGACCCACCTGCCGCCGCCCACGCGCCGTGGCGTGCTGCTGATCGACCCGTCCTATGAGATCAAGACCGACTACGCGCGCACGCTGGCCGCGCTGCGCGAAGCGCTGGCGCTGTTCCCCGATGCCGTGGTCATCGTCTGGCTGCCGCAGGTGGCGCTGATCGAGGCCACGCAGCTCACGCCGCGCCTCAAGGCCGCGGCCGACAGCGGCGGCAAGAAGGGCTGGCTGCTGGCGCGCCTGACAGTGGCGCAGCCGGATGAGCGCGGTTTCGGCATGATGGGCAGCAGCGTCTTCGTGGCCAACCCGCCGCACACGCTGCACGCCGCGCTGCAGCCCGTGCTGCCCTTCCTGGCGCAGGCGATGGCGCAGTTCGACGGTGCCAAGAGCGCGCTGGAGCGCTCCAGCGCGGCTTGAATCGGGGCCCGCCCGTCAGTCGATGCCGCGCCCGCGGTTGGCGTGGAACTGCGCACGCCAGGCGTCGAAGCGGCCTTCGTCGAGCGCCGCGCGCACTTCGCGCATCAGATTGAGGTAGTAGTGCAGGTTGTGAATGGTGGCGAGCATCGGCGCCAGCATCTCGCCGCAGCGCTCCAGGTGGTGCAGGTAGGCGCGACTGAAGCCGCCCGAGACGGTGCCGTCGGCCGCCGTGGCGCCCTGGCAGGCGTGGCAGTTGCAGCTGATGTCGATGGGCCGCTCATCGCTGCGGTGCTTCGCGTTGCGAATCTTCAGGTCGCCGAAGCGCGTGAAGAGATGGCCGTTGCGCGCATTGCCGGTCGGCATCACGCAGTCGAACATGTCCACGCCCTGCGCCACGCCCTCGACCAGGTCTTCGGGCGTGCCCACGCCCATCAGGTAGCGCGGCTTGTGTGCCGGCAGCCGGTGCGGCGTGTGCGCCATGATGTGCAGCATCTCGTCCTTGGGTTCGCCCACGCTGACGCCGCCAACGGCGTAGCCAGGCAGGTCGAGCTCGGTCAGCGCGGCCAGCGACTCCTCGCGCAGGCTTTCGAACATGCCGCCCTGCACGATGCCGAAGAGTGCGTTGTGGTTCTCGAGCCGCGCGAATTCGTCGCGGCTGCGCCGCGCCCAGCGCAGGCTGAGTTCCATCGACGCGCGCGCCTCGGCCTCGGTCGTGAGGTGGCCCTGCGTCTGGTAGGGCGTGCACTCGTCGAACTGCATCACGATGTCGCTGTCCAGCACGGTCTGGATCTGCATGCTCACCTCGGGCGTGAGGAAGAGCTTGTCGCCGTTGACGGGCGAGGCAAAGCGCACGCCCTCTTCGCTGATCTTGCGGCCCTTGCCATCGGCACCACCCAGGCTCCAGACCAGGAAGCCACCGCTGTCGGTGAGCATCGGCCGGCTCCAGCCCTCAAAGCGGTGCAGGCCGCCAAATTGGCGCACCACGTCCAGCCCGGGGCGCATCCAGAGGTGGAAGGTGTTGGCCAGGATGATCTCGGCGCCCATCTCGAGCAGCGAGCGCGGCAGCACGCCCTTGACGGTGCCGTAGGTGCCCACGGGCATGAACACCGGCGTCT
>JANPMR010000206.1:0-23012 GCA_031427055.1 Rubrivivax sp. | reverse complement strand
ATGACCACGTACTGCAGCTTGAGCGCGGCAATCGTCTTGGCCATGTTCTCGGGCTCGGCCGCGTCCAGCGGGTCCGGGCGGCCGTGGCCGACATCGCAGAACGGGCAGCGCCGCGTGCACTTGTCGCCCATGATCATGAAGGTGGCGGTGCCCTTGCCGAAACACTCGCCGATGTTGGGGCAGCTGGCTTCTTCGCACACCGTGTGCAGCTTGTGCTCGCGCAGGATGGCCTTGATCTCGTAGAAGCGTGTCGACGGCGAGCCGGCCTTGACGCGGATCCACGAGGGCTTCTTCAGCACCTCGCCCGCCGGCACGATCTTGATCGGGATGCGGGAGGTCTTGGCCTGCGACTTCTGCTTGGCGGTGGCGTCGTAGGGCGCGATCGGCGGGGTGCTCATCGGGATGCGGTGTCTTGCGTGGCGAAAACGCTCAGTTTAGCGATCACACCTTGCTTGCGCTGACGAAGGGTGGGCCGCTGCAACTCCGGCACACTGCGCGCATCCAATCGATGCTTGAAAAGGAGTCCTCGATGAAGCCCAAGCTCACCACGCTGGCGCTCGCCGCTGCACTCGCCCTCACCTTGGGCGGCCCTGTTGCGCACGCGCAGGCCAGCGCATCACGCATCGACCGCGTCACCGTCTACCCCGGCCTGGCCGCGGTGGAGCGCAGCGCGCGCGTGGCCGCTGGCGCGCGCGAGCTGGTACTCAACTGCCTGAGCCCCGACTTCGACCTCGCCAGCCTGCGCATCGACGCCGACGCCGGCATCCGCCTGGGCCCGGTGAGCGCCACCAACCGGCCACGCGCCGAGGTGGCCGAATGCAACGCCCACCCGCTGGACGCGCGCATCCGCGGCCTCGAAGACCGCGTTGCCGCGCTGCTGTCTGAAAGCGGCGGCCATGATCTGGCGCTGGGCTTTCTGCGCGGCCTGGGCGCCGCCGAGGCAGCCTCCGCGCCGCGCGGCGCCGTGGCGCCGCCACTGGCCACGCTGACTGGCACGCTGGCGGCCATCCAGCGCGGCGGCCAGCAGGCAATGAACGAGCAGCACCGGCTGACGCGCGAGCGCGAGGCCCTCGAGCGCGAGCTGCAACCGCTGCGCGCCGAGCGCGAGCGCAGCGGCAAGCCCGACGGCCAGGTGCGGCAGCTTCGCATCGCACTGAATGCCAGCGGCGCCGGCACCCTGCGCCTGAACTACCAGGTGGCCGGCCCGACCTGGGCGCCGGCCTACCGTGCCGCGCTGGACGTCGACGCCGCGGCGGTGGATGTCGAGCGGCTGGCGCAGGTCAGCCAGCGCAGTGGCGAAGACTGGGCCGGCGTGTCGCTGCGCCTGTCCACAGGTTCACCCCGCGGCGCCACCAGCGGGCCGCAGCCGCGGCGCTGGGAATTCTCGGCGCGGCCACCCGTGCAGGCGTTGATCGAGTCGCCCCGCACGCGCGCCTTCAGCGTGGCGGCTGCCCCGGCGCCAGCCTTGGCGCGTGCCGGTGCGGGCGACGAGCTCGAGTTTGCGGTGCAGGTCACGCAGGGCGAGTTCACCACCGAGTTCGAGGTGCCTGGCACTGTGGACGTGGGCAGCGGCGCGCAGCGCGTCAGCCTGTCCTTGGGCAGCGCGCGCTGGCCGGCCGCGGTGAAGGTGCAGACCACACCGGCGCTGGATGCCAGCGCCTGGCTGGTGGCCGAGGTGGCACGGCCCGCGGGCGTCTGGCCCGACGGCCCGCTGAGCCTGATGCGCGGCAACCAGGTGGTGGGCCAGGGCACGTTTCGTGTCGGCCAGCGCGACAAGCTCACGCTGCCCTTCGGCCGCGACGAGCAGGTGCGCGTGCAGGTCGTGCCGTCGACGCAGAAGACCGGCGAGACCGGGTTCATCGGCAGCCGCACCGAGCGCCGCATCAGCCGCGCCTACACGGTGGAAAACCGCCGCCGCAGCGCGCTGCAGCTAGAGGTGCTGGAAGCCACGCCCTTGAGCGCCGACGAGAAGATCACCGTGACGCGCCAGTTCGACCCCGCCCCGCGCCCCGGCGACTGGCAAGACCAGCCGGGCGTGGTGGCCTGGGCAGTGACGCTGGCCAGCGGGCAGACGCAGCGCTTCACGGCCGAGTACGTGGTCAGCTACCCGAAGGACCTGCCGGTCAACGAGCAGCGCTGAGCGCTTGGGTGGGTGCCTGGGTGGGCGCGCCAACCCGCCGCGGCTAACGGCCGGCGGGCTTCTTCGCGGCAGCCTTCTTGGCCGCCACCTTCTTGGCCGGCGCGCTGGCGTTCTGGCTGAGCAGTGCGTCGAGGTTCTTGGTGATCTCGCGCTCGATGGTGTGCGTGAAGGCGCCGAGCAGGAAGCCCAGCTTGGCCTCGAGGTCAAAGTGGTCTGCGGCCACGATCAAGCGGCCCTTGACGCCAGAGCGCGTGAACTCCACGGTGTCACTGGTCTTGCCCTCGAGCACGGTGCATTCCATGCTGAACTGGCTCTCGGCCTGCTCGGCCCAGGCCCAGGCGACCTTGCGTGCCTTGGCCAGGCCCAGGCTGTGGTCACGGTGGATGCGGATATCTGACACGGTGGCGTCCCGGGGCTGCTGCAAGTGCGGCAAGTTTGCATCAGATCACTGCAGCGGCGCGTGCGCCGAATCGGCGCTGGCCAGCGGCCGGTCGCCGTCCAGCACCTGGCGCACCAGTTGGGCCAGCTCGTCGAAGCTGTCTTCCTTGCAGAGCAGGGCGCAAATGCCTTGCGAGGCTGCGGTGGCGGCCAGCTTCTCGTCGATGTAGCCCGAGGTCAGGATCGAGGGCAGCGCCGGCCGCACGGCCTGCATCGCGGCCACCACCTCCACGCCAGTCATGCCAGGCATGTTGTAGTCGGTGACCACGATGTCGAAGGCGTCTGGCGTGGCCTGCATGCAGGCCACGGCCTGAGAGGCGTTGGCGAACCCGGTGACCTCGTAGCCGGCGCGCTCGAGCAGACGCTGCACCATCACCACCATGACCTCGTCGTCGTCGACATAGAGCACCCGTTCGCCAAGGCCCAGCCCCGGCGTGGCAATGGCGGCGGGGGCCGGTCCGGCCAGTGGCACAGCGCCCAGGCGCGGCAGGTAGACATCGAATCGGCTGCCCTCGCCCGGCACGCTCCAGACCGTGATCGTGCCGCGGTGCGAGCGCACGATGCCGTGCACCACCGCCAGGCCCAGGCCGGTGCCCTGGCCGGTGGCCTTGGTGGTGAAGAAGGGCTCGAAGATGTGAGAGCGCGTCACGTCGTCCATGCCGCTGCCGTTGTCGGCGACACGGATGTTCACGTAGTCGCCCGGCGGCAGCGCCCCCGGTTCGCCCGGCGTGCCCACCGAGTGCCGCACCGCGGCCAGGCCGATCTCGATGCGGCCCTTGGCGCCGGGCAGCGCGTGCCAGGCGTTGGTACACAGGTTCATCAGCACTTGCTGCACTTGCGTCTCGTCGGCCTGCACCGCGAGCGTCTCGTCGGCGATGTTCAGCTCGAGCGTCACCGTGGCCGGCAACATGGCGCGCATCATCGACACCGACTCCAGCAGCACCGGCGCCAGCGTCAAAGCCTGCAACTGCTGCGCGTTGCGCCGGCTGAAGGTGAGGATCTGTCGCACCAGGTCGCGCGCGCGCAGGGCACCGCGCCAGGCCGACTCGAGCAGGGCGGCCGACGCGTGGCCCGGCGGCAGGTCGGCGCGCACCAGCCAGAGGTTGCCCAGCATGGCGCCCAGGATGTTGTTGAAGTCGTGCGCGATGCCACCGGCCAAGGTGCCCACCGCCTCCATCTTCTGCGACTCGCGCAACTGCGCCTGGAGCCGCAGGGTCGCGGCTTCGGCCTCGCGCAGCGCGCTGATGTCGCGCAGGGTCACGAGGCTGAAGTCCTGCGCGTCGACGACGATGCGGCTGCGGCTGAACATCACCGTCAGCGGCCGACCGGCGGCGCTGCGCAGCGTGATCTGGGTGTCGCGCACCTCCTGCGCGCCCAGCAGATGGCGCAGCAGGGGCCGCCACGCCATCGGCCCGGCCCACAAGGGCAGATCGAAGACATCGCGGCCCACCACCGCGTCGCGCGCGAGGCCGAAGGTCTGCAAGGCGGTAGCGTTGACATCGGCCACGTGACCATCGGCGTTGCTGATCAGCGCCAGGATGACGGGGCTCTGGTCGAATACCAGACGAAAGCGCCGCTCGCTGGCCTGCAGGCTCTCGAGCTGCTGCTGCAGACGCGCCTCGCGGCTTTGCAGCTCGTGGCCCATGTCGGCAAAGGCGTCGGCCAGGCGGCCAAGTTCATCGCGGCGATCACGGTCGACCTGCACATCGAAGTCGCCACTCTCGATGCGCTGCGCGGCGGCCCGCAGCGCACCCAGCGGACGGCCGATGCGGCTGCGCACGACTGCGTAGAGCACGCCCATCAACAGCGCCAGCGCGGCAAATCCCCCCGCCAGCAGCCAGCTCGTGCCCACCAGCGCACGCGATTGAAGCAAGGCCGTCGGCACCACCGAGACATACACCCAGTCCGGCCCGCGGATGTTGGCCGAGCCAAAGAGGTGGCGGCCGTCGCGCGAGGTCTGCAGCATCACGCTGCCGTCGCGTGGCACCTGCAAGGCCGCCATCTCGTCCAGCAGCGGCTCTTTGAGCGACGCCAGGTTCAGATTGCCCTGCGCGGCCTTGAACTTCTCGGCAAACCCGGGGTGGGCGACGAGCTCGCCGCTGCGGCTGAGGATGACGTTGTAGGTGCCCGGCAAGGCCTCGGCCCGCGTGCGCCGCAGCAGCCCGTCGACGGCCACGTCCTGCGACACGCAGGCCACCCAGCGGCCGTCCAGATCGATGGGCGTGACCGTGGACACCCTGTAGATGCCGGCCTTGTCGTCGAAGTAGACCGGCGTCCACTGGTTGACGCGGCGCGGGTTCTTGTCCGGCGCGGCGCCGGCCACCGGCGGGTAGTCGAAGTTGTGGGTCCCGGCGTTGGCCTCGGCGCCCCGGTTGACCGAAGGCGAGTACATGACCAGGCCTTGCGCGGGCAGGTCGAAATAGGTGGAGTAATAACGCACGGTGCTGATCGGGCCCCATTCGCGCAGCAGCTGGAAGGACACCCAGGTGCGGTGCACCACGTCGTCGTCCAGCACCACCTGAGGGCGCAGGTACAGGCTGGGCAGGCGGCGATGGTCGTCGAGCGCGCGCTTGACGCGCACCAGGCCATCGGCCTGGCGCTCGAACCAGCGCTCGAAGCCCTGGCGCGACTCGGCCTGCGGCGTCTCGCGCAGGCGGCGCAGGTATTCGTCGCGCAGCATCTCGGTCTGGCGCTCGGCCACCGTGAACAGATCGGCCGCTTCGTGCGCGCGCGACGCCACGATGAGCTGCAGCTCTTCGCGCGAGCGCGAGCGCAGTTCGCTCATGCTGTGCTGGTAGGCCAACCAGGTGAGCGGCGCAATCACCAGCAGCAGCGCAAGCCCGAGCCGCAGCACCAGCGCTTGCGCCAGGCCACCACCGAAGAACTGCCGTGCCAGGTTCAGACCCGATGCCATCGTCTCCGGGCATTGGGTGCCCGCCTACAGCGGCTTATCGGCAGATCGGCCCGGTACCTGAAGCGGCCAGTGCGGCGCGCCGCGCGGCCGGGGGCCGTGCCGCGAGCTCGCGCACCTGCCCATAGAAGCGGCCGAAGTCGCTGCCGCATTGCACGAACAGCGCCTCGAACCCGGGCACCAGCTCGTTGTAGGCCGCCATGACGCCAAAGGCCGGGTTGTTGGCGCGCAAGAACCAGCCGTCGTAGCCGGCCCAGCCGCTCAAGCGTTCGGCCTTCAACGCGGCGTACTCGGCCCGCATGCGCACCATCGCCGCGGCCTTGCGCTCGCGCTTGACATCGTCGGCGGCTGCAGCCGTGTAGATGGCTTCGAGCTCGCCGCGCCAGCGCATCGTGAAGGCGCGAAATTCGTCGCGGCGGCGCTCGCTGGCCAGCGACTGCTCGCGCAGCGCGTCGCTGCCGTGCCGGGCCAGCCAGCGCCGGCCGCCGATGCGTTCGACCGCCACCGCGAATGACTCGTTGAAGGTGGTGTCGTCGGTGGCGTAAACCACCTGGTGCGTGAGCTCGTGGAAGATCAGCCGCGCCAGATCGGCCTCGGGCCAGTCGATGAAGGTGCTCAGCAGCGGGTCACCGCCCAGCCAGTTGCTCCAACCCAGCGTGCTGTAGGCCGGCACGCCATAGACGCTGACCTCCCAGCCTTCTGCGCGCAGTTGCGCTGCCATCTCGTCGGCACCCGCGCGGTCAAAGTAGCCGCGGTAGCCCACACAGCCCATCACCGGGAAGCACCAGGTCTTGAGGGTGAGCGAGAGCTCGGGCGCGGCAACGACGTTCCAGACCACCGCGTCGCGGCCCAACTCGGCGTAGCGCTGGTAGCTGCCGCTGTCGGGCAAGCCCAGCTCGGCCACCGCAAAGGCGCGCATGCGCTGGCTGAGCTCGAGCCGCTCGCGCCGCGCGGGCGGCGTGGCCGGGTCGGCCAGCACCTTGGCCACCGGCCGCGCACGCTGCATCAGGTCGACGTGGCCGCCCGCCGCCTGTGCGTAAAAACCCAGGGTGCTGCAGCCGCTGGTCAGGCACACGGTGGCCGCGAGAACGGCCGCGAGGCCGGCCATGCCAAGCAAGCCACCGGCGGCCATCAGGCGCCACCGCCAGGCCATGGCCTCAAGCCGCCGCCGGCCACACGCAAGCCTCGACTTCGACCAGGCAGTCGTAGAACGTCGGCGCGCGGCCGATGTCGGTGAGCCGCTGGTGCGTGAGCTGGTTGACGTTGGTGCCCGCCAGGCCAAACTTGCGCCACCACACGCCCAGGCCGTTGACGACACCGGGCCGCGCGCGTGGGCTCACGTCGGCCTTGCAGATGTATTCGCCGCGGTCGTTGAAGACGCGCACCGTGGCGCCGGCGGCAATGCCGCGCGCGGCGGCGTCCTGCGGATGGATCTCCAGCCGCGGCTCGCGCTCGATGGCACGCAGGCTCGGCACGTTGACGAAGCTCGAGTTGAGGAAGTTGCGCGCCGGCGGCGAGATCATGGCCAGCGGGTAGCGCGCCGCCAGTTCGGGGCTGGACAGGGTGCTCTCGTAGTTGGGCACGTGGTCGGCCACACCCAGGCCCGGCGGGTCGGCCTGGGCGCGGCCGTCCGGCGTCGGGAATCCGCCCTCGGCGAAAGGCGCATCGGCGATGGCGAGCTTGGCCCAGCCGTGCGCGTGCATCTCGTCGGCGCTCACCATCGCCGGCTCGAAAGCGCCGCGCGCCATCGCCTCGTCGCTGTCGGCAAAGCAGGGTTCGGCGAAGCCCATGCGCGAGGCCAGGGCCCGAAAGATGTCGGCGTTGGAGCGCGCCTGGCCCAGCGGCGGCACCGCGGGTTCGTTGAGCAGGGCGTAGGTGTGGCCGTAGGACATGTGCGCGTCCCAGTGCTCGAGCTGGGTGGTGGCGGGCAGCACGTAGTCGGCGTGGTCGGCGGTGTCGGTCAGGAAGTGTTCGAGCACCACCGTGAAGAGGTCGGCGCGCGCAAAGCCGGCCGCCACCTTGGCGCTCTCGGGCGCCACCGCCACCGGGTTGCTGTTGTAGACCACCACGGCCTCGACCTGGGGGCCGAAGGCGGGCGATGTTTCGCGCAGCAGCTCGTCGCCGATGGTGCTCATGTTGAGGGTGCGTGGCCGGCGTGGCCCAAGCAGATCGGGCCGCTGCAACCAGACGTCGCGCTTGGCATGGCGAAACCAGCCGCTGGCGGACAGCAGCAGCCCGCCCGCGGCGTCGCGCCAGGCACCCACCAGGCAGGGCAGCAGCGCAATCAGGCGCGCCGCGCTGCCGCCGCCATGCACGCGCTGCATGCCGTAGTTCAGGCGGATGGCCGCCGGCTGGGTGCTGGCGTACTCGCGCGCCAGTTCGCGCACCTCATCCACCGTGATGCCACAGATCGCCGCGGCGCGCTCGGGCGGCCACTGCAAAGCGCGCTCGCGCAGCGCCGGCCAGCCTTGCACATGGCGCTCGATGTAGTCGTCGTCGAGCCAGTCGTTGACGATCAGCTCATGCATCAGCGCCAGCGCCAGCGCGCCGTCGGTGCCCGGCAGCAGGGCGATGTGCTGGTGGCACTTCTCGGCCGTCTCGGTGCGCCGCGGGTCGATGCAGATCAGCCGCGCGCCGTCACGTTTGGCCTGCTGGGCAAAGGTCCAGAAGTGCAGGTTCGAGGTGATCGAGTTGCTGCCCCAGATCAGGATCAGGCGGCTAGCGGCAAAGTGCTCGAGGTGCATGCCCACCTTGGCGCCGTAGGTGGCAATCAGCGCATCGCCACCGGCGCTGCTGCAGATGGTGCGGTCCAGCAGGCTGGCGCCCAGGCGGTGGAAGAAGCGCGCCGCCATGCCGTCGCCCTGCACCAGGCCCATGGTGCCGGCATAGCTGTAGGGCAGGATGGCTTGCGGGTCTCGGGCGGCGATGGCCTTCAGGCGTGCGGCGATGTCGTCCAGTGCCGCGTCCCAGCTCACCGGCTCGAAGCGGCCCTCGCCCTTGCGGCCCACGCGCTTGAGAGGCGTGAGCACACGGTCCGCGCTGTAGGTGCGCTCGGGGTAGCGGCTGACCTTGGTGCACAGCGCGCCATGCGTCGGCGGGTGATCGGGGTCGCCGGCCACGCGCGTCACGCGCCCGTTCTCGACCGTGACGCGCAGCGCGCAGGTGTCGGGGCAGTCGTGCGGGCAGGCGCCGCGCACGGTGCGCGGGCCCGGCGAGTCGATAGCGGCTGTGCTCATGGTCATGCTCCTGGAAACGACTATGGCACAGCCCGTCCAGCCTCGCGGCAGGGACAGGCCATGGTGGCTAAGATGCGTGTCCGCCAGCTGCCCGGGTCCAAAGCACCATGAACCTCCTCGAACCCATCCTTGCCGACGCCGCCCAAGTCACCGCCATCCGACGCGACATCCATGCCCACCCGGAGCTGTGCTTCCAGGAAGAGCGCACCGCCGACGTCGTCACCCAGGCACTCACAGAGTGGGGCATTCCCTTTCACCGCGGTCTGGGCAAGACCGGCGTCGTCGGCATCGTCAAGAACGGCACGGGCACGCGCGCCGTGGGCCTGCGTGCCGACATGGACGCGCTGCCCATGACCGAGCACAACACCTTTGCCCACGCCAGCCAGCACCCCGGCAAGATGCACGCCTGCGGCCACGATGGCCACACGGCGATGCTGCTGGCGGCGGCCAAGCACTTCTCGAAACACCGCAATTTCGACGGCACGGTCTACCTGATCTTCCAGCCCGCCGAAGAAGGCGGCGGCGGTGCGCGCGAGATGATGAAGGACGGCCTGTTCGAGAAGTTTCCGATGGAGGCCGTGTTCGGCGCCCACAACTGGCCCGGCATGCCGGTGGGCATGGTGGGCGTGAACCCCGGCGCGATGATGGCCAGCAGCAATGAATTTCGCATCAAGATCCACGGCAAGGGCAGCCATGCCGCGCTGCCGCACCTGGGCATCGACCCGGTGCCGGTGGCCTGCCAGATGGTGATGGCCTTCCAGACCATCATCACGCGCAACCGCCGCCCGATCGACCCGGGCGTGATCTCGGTGACCATGATCCACGGCGGCGAGGCCACCAACGTGGTGCCCGATTCGTGCGAGATCCGCGGCACCGTGCGCACCTTCTCGACCGAGGTGCTCGACCTCATCGAGCAGCGCATGAAGCAGGTCGCCGAGCACACCAGCGCGGCCTTTGGCGCGACTTGCGACTTCAGCTTCACACGCAACTACCCGCCCACCGTCAACCACGCCGCCGAGACAGAATTTGTGCGGCGCACGTTGGCCAAGGTGGTGGGCGCGGAAAACGTCGTGCCCTTCGAGCCCACCATGGGCGCCGAGGACTTCAGCTACTTCCTGCAGGCCAAGCCGGGCTGCTACTTCGCCCTGGGCAATGGCGACGGCGAGCACCGCGAGGGCGGCCACGGCCTGGGCCCGTGCATGCTGCACAACCCCAGTTACGACTTCAACGACGAGCTGATCCCGGTGGGTGCCAGCGCCTGGGTTCGCATTGCCGAAGACTGGCTGGCCACGCCGCAGGCCCGTTGAGATGAAACGACCCCAAGCTCACTTCGTTCGCGGCCCCCAAGGGGCGCTCAGTACCTTCGGAACGGCCGGGCGGTACTGAGATGACCGACACCGCAGGTTTCTTCGCGCAGACCTACGCCGAGGCGCGCGGCAAGTTCCTGGCCGCTGCTGATGCGGCCGGGCTGGCGGTGCAGTCGCACCCGCACCCGCTGATCGGCCACGATGGCGAGCCGCTGGCGATGGACGTGGCGCGCGTCGGACCGGCCGACGCCCAAGGCCTGCTGATGGTCAGCAGCGCCTGCCACGGCGTGGAAGGCTTCTGCGGCTCGGGCGTGCAGAACGCATTGCTCGCCGATGCGGGCTTCCATGCGCAGGCGCTAGCGGCCGGCGTGGCCGTGCTCTACGTGCATGCGCTCAATCCGCACGGCTTCTCGTTCTGGCGCCGCACCACGCACGAGAACGTCGACCTCAACCGCAACTGGCACGACTTCAGCAAGCCGCTGCCCGAGAACGCGGCCTATGAAGAGATCGCACACCTCGTCATGCCCGCCACCTGGCCGCCCAGCGCCGAGAACGAGGCCGCCTTGGGCGCCTACGCGGCACGGCACGGCGCCAAGGGCCTGCAGGCCGCTGTCACCGGTGGCCAGCATGGGCATCCGCAAGGCCTGTTCTATGGCGGCGTCAATCCCACCTGGAGCCAGCAAACGCTGCGCCACGTGCTGCAGCAGCACGCCACGCGCTGCACGCGGCTGGGCTGGATCGACCTGCACACCGGCCTGGGGCCCAGCGGCCACGGTGAGCGCATCTTTGCCTGCGCCAACGACGCCGCGGCGCTGCAACGCGCGCGGGCCTGGTGGGGCGCGGACGTGACCTCGATCTACGACGGCTCGTCCACGTCGGCGATGCTCACCGGGCTGATGTGGTTGTCGGCCTACCAGGAATGCGCGCAGGCCGCCTACACCGGTATCGCGCTCGAGTACGGCACCCAGCCGATGGACGAGGTGATTGGCGCGCTGCGCGAAGACCAGTGGGTCGAGAACCACCCCGAGGCCCCGCGCGACTTGCGCGCCGCGGCGCGCAAACGCATGCGCGATGCGTTCTACACCGACACGCCGGCGTGGAAGCAACTCATCGTCGAGCAAGGCGTCGACGCCGCACGGCAGGCGGTGGCCGGGCTGGCCCACGCTGCCTGAGCACCGCGGGCGAGGCTCAGGCCTTGAGCCGGTAGCCGGTCCTGAAGATCCAGGCCACCACCGCCAGCGCGCTGACCAGGAACAGCGCGCTTGCGCCCAGGCTGAGCCACAGGCTGACATCGGCCTGGCCGTAGAAGCTCCAGCGAAAGCCGCTGATCAGGTAGACCACCGGGTTGATCAGCGCCACCTTCTGCCACAGCGGCGGCAGCATGTCGATCGAGTAGAAGGTGCCGCCCAAGAAGGTGAGCGGCGTGATGACCAGCATCGGCACGGCCTGCAGCTTCTCGAAGTTGTCGGCCCAGATGCCGATGATGAAACCCAGCAGGCTGAAGGTCACCGCCGTCAGCACCAGAAAGCTCAGCATCCACACCGGGTGCTCGATGCGCAGCGGTACGAAGAAGGAGGCCGTGACCAGGATGATGAGGCCCAGCACGATCGACTTGCTGGCCGCCGCGCCCACGTAGGCCAGCACGATCTCAAAGTAGGACACCGGCGCCGAGAGCAGCTCGTAGATGGTGCCCGAGAAGCGCGGAAAGTAGATACCGAAGGCCGCGTTGGACACGCTCTGCGTCAACAGCGACAGCATGATGAGCCCGGGCACGATGAAGGCGCCGTAGCTCACGCCGCCCACCTCTGGGATGCGCGAGCCGATGGCCGCGCCGAAGACGATGAAGTACAGCGAGGTGCTGAGCACCGGCGACACGATGCTCTGCATCAGCGTGCGCCAGGTGCGCGCCATCTCGAAGGCGTAGATCGCACGCACCGCGTGCAGGTTCATCGTGCACCCTCGACCAGGCTGACGAAGATGTCTTCCAGGCTGCTCTGCGTGGTCTGCAGATCGGTGAAGGTGATGCCGGCGGCGTGCAGTTGCGTCATGAGCGCCCCCAGGCCGACGACTACGTCGTCGTCCGCCCCCCGAGGGGGTTCAAGCAAAGTGGCAGAGCCACATTTGCCTGAGAAGTCGTCGATGCCGGCGCCCGCGTTTCGGGTGTCGTAGGTGTAGGTGAGCTCGCGGCCGTCGGCCGACAGCGCCAGGGCCATGGCGAAGGCAGGGCCCGCCAGCGATGCCGGCAGCGCCGCCAGCGGCTGCTGCAGTTGCAGCGTGAGCTGCTTGCGGCCCAGCTTGCGCATCAGCTCGGCCTTGCCCTCGACCAGGATGATGCGGCCCTGGCTGATGACGCCGATGCGGTCGGCCATCTCTTCGGCCTCTTCGATGTAGTGGGTGGTCAGGATCACGGTCACACCGCTCTCGCGCAGCTCGCGCACCAGTTGCCACATGTCGCGCCGCAGCTCGACGTCGACGCCGGCCGTGGGCTCGTCCAGAAACAGGATGCGCGGCTCGTGCGACAAGGCCTTGGCGATCAGCACACGTCGCTTCATGCCACCCGACAGCGTGCGGATGCGGCTGTCCTTCTTGTCCCACAGCGAGAGCGCGCGCAGCACCTTTTCGATATGCGCCGGGTCGCGTGCCTTGCCGAAGAGGCCGCGGCTGAACGACACCGTGTCGAACACGGTCTCGAAGGCGTCGGTGGTCAGCTCTTGCGGCACCAGGCCGATGAGGGCGCGCGCGGCGCGGTAGTCGCGCACGATGTCGTGGCCGTCCACCGTGACCGTGCCCGTGCTGGCGCGCACGATGCCGCAGACGATGCTGATGAGCGTGGTCTTGCCGGCGCCGTTGGGCCCCAGCAGCGCAAAGATCTCGCCGCGCTCGATGGCCAGATCGACATCGCGCAGCGCGTGCAGGCCCGAGGCGTAGGTCTTGGACAGTCCGTTGACGGACAGGACGATGGGCATGGCGCGAGGATAGCGTGGCGCGCCGAACAGCCCCCGCCGCTGCGTTACGCTCACGCCACGCCCGAATTGCAAACGTGATGCCCCAGACACTGGCCCAGAAACTCGTCGCCCGCGCTGCCGGCCGCCAGACCGTTGTCGGTGGCGAGTTCGTGACCTGCCGCGTCGACCTGGCGATGTGCCAGGACAGCAGCGGCCCGCACCGCATCAAGCCCATGCTCGACGCGCTGGGCGCCGAGCCCTGGGACCGCCGCAAGCTGGTGCTCGTGATCGACCACCATCTGCACGAGACCGACGCCTCATCACAGCGCATCGTGCGCATTGCGCGCGACTGGGCCGCCGAACTGCGCTTGCCGCATGTCTATGACGGCCAGGGCATCGGCCACGTCGTGGTGCCGCAGGGCGGGCACATCCGGCCGGGCATGTTCTGCGTTGGCGGCGACGCGCACGCCACCACCGGCGGCGCCTTGGGTGCCTACATGTTCGGCATCGGCGCCACCGAAATGGCCGGCGTGCTGGTCAGCGGCGAGACCTGGCTGCAGGTGCCGCAGACGATCTTCATGCGCTGGATCGGCCGCCTGGCCGACGGCGTGAGCGCCAAGGACATGATGCTGGCCATGATCGGCCGCTTCGGGGCCGGCGGCGGCCTGGTTCAGACGCAGGCCCAGGCGGTGGAGTTCTGCGGCGAGGCGGTGGCCGCGCTGAGCATGGCCGAGCGCATGACCCTGTGCAACATGGGCACCGAACTCGGCGCGCAGGCGGCCTTGGTGGCGCCCGACCAGGTCACGCGGCGCTGGCTCGAGGCCGCCGGTGCGGACGTCGACGAGCTCGGCCTGAACCGCTGGCACAGCGACGAGGGCGCGGTCGGCTGCGGGCACAGCTTCGACGCCTCGGGCCTGGCGCCGCAGGTGGCGCTGCCGCACAGCCCGTCCCATGTGCGGCCGGTGGACGACCTCGAACACACGCCGATAGACATCGCCTACATCGGCGCCTGCACCGGCGCCAAGCTCGACGACCTGCGCGCCGCGGCGCGGGTGCTCGCCGGCTACCGCATTGCCAGCGGCGTGCAGCTGCTGGTGGCGCCGGCCAGCGTGCGCGACCACGACGCCGCCGAGCGCGAGGGCATCCTGCGCCGGCTGGTCGAGGCCGGTGCCACGCTGCTGCCCGTGGGCTGCGGCGCCTGCGCCGGTCATGGCGGGCGCATCCCGGAGGGCGCCACCGTGATCTCGTCAACGGCGCGCAACGCCAAAGGCCGCCTGGGCGCGGCCACCGCGCAGGTCTATCTCGGCTCGCCCTACACGGTGGCCGCGTCGGCGCTGCGCGGCCGCATCGCCGACGCCCGCGAGGTGCTGGCGTGAACATTTGGCGCCTGCCCGCCGAGATCGACACCGAGCAGCTCGCGCCGCACCACGCGCTGCACCTGGCGCTCGAGGCGATGGCGCGGCACTGCCTGGAGGGCGTGCGCCCGCAGTTTGCACAGGCGGTGCGCCCGGGCGACGTGATTGCGGCCGGGCCGCATTTCGGCATCGGCTCGTCACGCGAAGAAGCCGCGGGCGTGCTGGTGAGCCTGGGCGTGGCGGCCGTCATCGCGCCCTCGTTCGGCGGCCTGTTCTATCGCAACGCCTGCAACTTGGGCTTGCTGCTGCTGATCTGCCCGCAAGCCGGCCTGCTGCAAGACGGCGAGGCCGTGGCTTGCGACGCGCGCCGCGGCCGCATCACGCGCGCTGACGGCAGCGCCCTGGCGGCTCAGGCGCCACCCGCCTTTCTGATCGAGCGCATCGAACGCGGTGGCCTGCTGGCCGAGTTGCGTTGGCGCCTGCAGCGCTGACACGCCCGTCCCACCGCCCTGAACCCGCCGCACCGCGCGCCACTGGAGACCCCGCCATGATGTCCTTCGCCGAGTACGCCCGCCACGACGGCCTGGGTCTGGCCGATTGCGTGCGCCGCGGCGAGGTGAGCGCGCTTGAGCTGCTCGAGCTTGCGGCGCAACGCATCGAGGCCCACAACCCGGCGCTCAACGCCGTCGTGCGCACGCGCCTGCCCGCGGCGCGCGCCGAGGCCTTGCAGCTCGACCCGCTGGCACCGTTTGCCGGTGTGCCCTTTCTCGTCAAGGATCTCGTTGCGACGCTGGCCGGCGAACCCACCGGCGCCGGCAACCGCGCGCTGGGCGGCATCGACATGCCGCGCGACAGCGAACTGGTGCGCCGCTACCGCGCCGCCGGCCTGCTGCTGCTGGGGCGCAGCGCCACACCGGAATTTGGCCTCACGCCCTACACCGAACCCCTTGCGCTGGGGCCGACGCGCAACCCCTGGTCGGCCGCGCACTCACCCGGCGGCTCCAGCGGCGGCTCGGCCGCAGCAGTCGCCGCGCGCCTGGTGCCGCTGGCGCACGGCGGCGACGGCGGCGGCTCGATCCGCGTGCCCGCGTCATGCTGCGGCCTGTTCGGCTTCAAGCCCAGCCGCGGCATGACGCCCAGCGGCCCGGACCTGGGCGAGCTGTGGCGCGGCTTTGCCATCGAGCACGCCATCACGCGCTCGGTGCGCGACAGCGCCGCGCTGCTCGACGCCACCACCGGCATCGACCCCGGCGCGCCCTGCGCGGCGCCGGTGCTGCTGCGCCCCTTGCGCGACGAGGTCGGCACCGAGCCCGGCCGGCTGCGCATTGCCTTCAGCCGCCAGCCGCTGTTCGGCCAGCGCATGCACGCCGACTGCATCGCCGGCCTGGAGGCCAGCGCGCGTTTGCTCGAATCACTGGGCCACCATGTCGAAGAGGCCACGCCGCCGGTAGACGCGCAGGCCTGCGCCGTGGCCTTCGTCACCGTGCTGGCTGGCGAGACGCGCGCCGTGGTCGAGCAGGTCTCGGGCCTGCTGGGCCACAAGCCACGTGCCGCCGATTTCGAGGCCGCCACCTACAGCCTTGCACTGCTGGGCCACGCGCTGAGCGCAGCGAGTTACGTCAACGCCGTCGCCACGCTGCAACTGGCGGCGCGCCGCATCGCACCCTTCTTCGAGCGCTACGACGTGCTGCTGACGCCGACGCTGGGCGCGCCGCCAGCACTCATCGGCGCGCTGCAACCCAACGCCACAGAACAGCGCCTGATGCGCATCGTCAACGCCGCTCAGGCGGGCTGGCTGCTCAAGGCGCTGGATGTCGTGCGGCCCCTGGCCGACAAGACTTTCGACTACATGCCCAACACCGCGCTCTTCAACGTCACCGGGCAGCCGGCGATGTCGGTGCCACTGCACTGGAACGCGGCCGGCCTGCCGATCGGCATGCAGTTCGTGGCCCGGCTGGGCGGCGACGCGCTGCTGTTCCGGCTGGCCGGGCAGATGGAGCGCGCGCAGCCGTGGTTTGACCGCGTCGCGCCGGGGTTCTGAGCACCCCCAGGGCCGGGCTGCGCCCAGCCCGCCCCCCGCGGGGGTTCAAGGAAAGTGGCAAAGCCACATTTCCTTGAGAGCCGCGCCGATATCGTCCGGCCCCACACAGGAGAAGTCTTCATGCTGACCATCGATGACGTGCGCGCCGTGCCGCTGTTTGCCGGCCTCGCTGATGCCGACCTCGACCGCCTGGTGCGCACGTCGGCAGACCTGCGGCTGCAAGCCGGTGAGTACGCCGTGCACGAAGGCGGCGAGCGCGCGCTCTTTGCCGTGCTGTCGGGCCGCATCGAGGTCGTCAAGCTGATCGACGGCGTCGAGCGTTCTCTGGGCTGGCGCTTGCCGGGCGCGATCTTCGGCGAGGTGCCGCTGGCCTTTGCGACGCCGTTTCCGGGCGGCTACCGCGCGGCCGAAGACGCGCGCGTGATGCGCGTCGAACCGCACCACTACTTCGCGATCGCGTCCTCGTCGCCCACGGTCGCCGAGCGCGTGGGCGCGCTGGCCCGCGAACGCATTGGCGGCCTGCAGGGCATCGCGCTGCAGCCGCCCAAGGCGCAGATCACCGTGTTCGGCGAGCGCTGGGATCCGGCCTGTGGCGAGGTGCGCCGCTTCCTGTCGCGCAACCAGATCGCCCACGACTGGGTGTCACCCGAAACCCCGGACATGACGCGGTCCTGGACCGGCACGATCCCGCAGGCCGACGAGTGCCCCATCGTCCGCCTTGCCGATGGCACGCTCGTCAAGCAGCCGACCCTGCGCGCGCTGGCTGGGCATCTGGGTCTGCAGACGCGCCCCAGCCTGCCCGAGTACGACACGCTCATCGTCGGCGGCGGGCCGGCCGGTCTGGCCGCGGCCGTCTATGGCGCGTCCGAAGGCCTGCGCACCCTGGTCATCGAGCGCGAGGCGCCGGGCGGCCAGGCCGGCACCTCATCGCGCATCGAGAACTACCTCGGCTTTCCCAACGGCGTGTCGGGCGACGAGTTGTCCAGCCGCGCCCTGGCGCAAGCCCGCCGCCTGGGCGCCGAGATCCTGGTCACCCGCACCGTGGCCGGCATGAACCCGGCCGCGCGCGAGGTGACGCTGGATGGCGGCGAGGTGGTGCGCTCGTTGAGCGTCATCCTGGCCACGGGTGTCTCGTGGCGCCGGGTGGCCATCGACGGCTTCGAGCGGCTCATCGGCAAGGGCATTTACTACGGCGCATCCCGCAGCGAGGCCAGCTCGACGCACGGCCAGCACATCTTCTTGATCGGCGCCGGCAACTCGGCCGGCCAGGCCGCGATGCACTTCGCCAACCACGCCCGCCAGGTGACGCTGGTGGTGCGCGGTGAGGCGCTCGAAAAGAGCATGTCGCGCTACCTGGTCGACCAGATCCGCGGCAAGGCGAGCATCTCGGTGCTGCTCCAGGCCGAGGTCCGCGCGGCGCACGGCGGCACGCACCTCGAAGCCATCGACATCGAAGACCGCCAGACGCAAGCTGTCAGCCGCCACGACTGCGGCGGCCTCTTTGTCTTCATCGGCGCCGACGCCGACACCCAGTGGCTGCCACCCGAGCTGGCACGCGACAAGAACGGCTATGTGCTGACCGGCGACGCGGTGCTCAGGTCCGGGCGCTGGGCGCACACCCGCGACCCCTTCTTGCTGGAAGCCAGCGTGCCCGGCGTCTTCGCCTGCGGCGACGTGCGCCTGAGCCCCATCAAGCGCGTGGCCGCGGCGGTGGGTGAAGGCAGCATGGCCATCGCCTTCGTGCACCAGTACCTGGCGCAGGACGGCGCGGCCGCGCGACGCTGACACTGGCGCGCCCTGGCCGTCAGGGCGTGCCGACAAACAGGTAGGCGTTGGTGCTCTTGCCGCTGCCCTGGCCCAGGCCCAGGTAGACCGGGCCGATCGGCGTCTCGCCCCCGATGTACAGCGCCACCGAGTTGAGCCAGCCGTCGCGCCGCTGCCTGGCATAGGGCTGGCCGACACGGCCGGCTTCGACGGCCAGGCCCAGGCGCATGTCGCCGCGCAGGCCCAGCGGCAGGCTGCCGATGATGCGTTCGGCGCGCACATGGGCGTAGGCCACGCGGTCGCCCCGCAGTTGGCCGCTGGCAAAGCCCGTGAGGTTGAGAAAGCCGCCCAGTTTGCCCGCGTCGTGCAGCGGCAGCGCGCCGCGCGGCGAGCCCACCCAGCTGGCGCGGCCGGCCAGCACGTACTGGCGCCAGGGCAGCGCGCCGCGCAGCAGGATGCTGGCGCGGGCGTAGTCGCGCCGGTCGGACTCGTACCACTCGGCCTGGGCGGCCCAGCCGCGCGTCGGGAAGTGCAGGCGATCCAGCCGGTCCATGTCCAGGCCCAGCAGCCAGCCACCGCTGGACTGCCGGGGCAGCAGCGAGAAGACGTCGATGCCGGTCTCGAGCTGCTGCGTCACACGCGTCTCGCGCCAGCCGGCGCGCAACTGCCCGAGCAGCTTGAAGTCGATGCCGGCCACGAGTTCGAGCCGCGAGCGCGCGCTGCGGTACTCGGCCACGCGCTGCTCCTCGAAGAAGTAGTCGACACGCTCGCGCCGGTAGTCGGCCACGGCGTCGACGAACCAGTCGTGCGCGTGCGTCAGTGGCTGGTGCAGCGCGACACCGGCGCCGGTGCTGCTGCCCAGCTCGGCCGTCACCAGCAGCTCGCCGCCCAGCGCGTTGAGCCAGGTCTTGTGCAGGCCGGCACGCAACAGGTAGGTGGAGCCCTGGCTGAGGTTGGAGTCGAGCTGGACGCCCAGGCGCAGGTAGTCCGGTCCCCAGCTCTTCTCGACTGGCAGCACGCGCAGGATGTGGCGCCCGCGCTCGCTGAGCAAGGTGTAGTCCACGCTCTCGTAGTGCCCGTCGCCGTAGGCACGCAGCAGGTCGCGGCTGAGCCCGGCGCTGTCCAGCGGCTGGCCCACGCGCTGCTGCAGGTGGCGCCGGATGAGCTCGGGGTCGGCGCGCAGCATGCCGGCGATCTGGATCTCGTCGACGCGCGGCGGCAGGTTCTCGCCCACCGCCATGCGCTGGCGCCAGGCGGCGTAGGCGGCAGGTGTCTGCGACAGCCCGGCCAGCCGTGCGGCCACGCCCTCGGCTGCCACGCGGCCGCGGGCGGCGGCGTCGCGGTGGCGGTCGAAGTCGGCCGCCGTGATGTCGCCCAGGTCGGGCTTGATGAGGATGTCTCGCGCCGTCAGCGTGGCCAGCGACGCGCTCACGTTCTGCTCCGTCAGCAGCGCCAGCACCTGCGCGCTCACGCTCAGCAGGCCGCTCACCTGCTCGGGCCGCAATGGCGGCGAGCCCACGTTGACGGCAATCACCACCTGCGCATCGCAACGCTCGCGCACCTCGCGGATGGGCACGTTGTCGACCAAGCCGCCGTCCACCAGCTTGCGGCCACGGTATTCCAGTGGCGCCATCAGGCCGGGCACGCTCATGCTGGCGCGCATGGCCAGGGTCAGGCTGCCGTCGCGAAAGACCACGCGTTCGCCGGTGCCGATGTCGGTGGCAACGATGGACACCGGCAGTGGCAGTTGCTGCAATTCGCGCTCGCCGGTGTCGGCGCGCACCAGGTGGTTGAAGAAGAGCTTGATCTTCTGCCCCGACACCACGCCCGGTTGACCGACGGCGCCGCCGGCCAGCAGGCCGGTTTCGCTGCCCGGCAGAAAGCGCTGCGACAGGCGCTTGTTGCGGAAGTTCAGCTCGGTGTAGTCGGGGTTGTCATCGAACATGTCCACCCAGTCGGCCTTGCCGATTTCGCTGCGCATGGCCGCCGGCGACAAGCCCGCCGCCCAGGCCCCGGCCACCAGCGCACCCATGCTGGTGCCGGCCACGCAGTCCACCGGTATGCGCAATTTCTCCAGCACTTCCAGCACGCCGATGTGGGCCGCGCCGCGCGCACCGCCGCCACCCAGAACCAGTCCCACCTTGGGGCGGCCTGCCACGGGGGCCGTGGCCGCAGTGGCCGCAGTGGCCGTACAGACGATGAGCAACCAACCGAGACGCAGGGTGAGGGTCATGCGTCGATTCTGCACAGCGCCACGCTGCCTATGATCCCCGCATGGGAGACACCAACAAGACCGAAGACTTCATCACCCGCTGGTCACTGGCATCGGGTTCCGAGCGGGCCAACTGTCAACTTTTCGTGACCGAGCTTTGCGCCGCGCTGGACCTGCCCCAGCCCGACCCGGCCCGCGACGACACGCGCGACAACGCCTACGTGTTCGAGCGCCGTGTGACCTTCGCCCATGGTGATGGTTCGCAAAGTGCCGGCTACATCGACTGCTACCGCCGTGGCACCTTTGTGCTGGAAGCCAAGAAGATCAAGGCGGGCCCCGCGACCAAGGGCTTCGACGACGCCTTGATGCGCGCCCGCAATCAGGCCGAAGGCTATGCCCGCGCACTGCCGGCCAGCGAAGGCCGACCGCCCTTCCTGCTGGTGGTGGACGTGGGCCATGTGCTGGAGCTGTACGCCGAGTTCACGCGCAGCGGTGCCACCTACACGCCCTTCCCCGACGCCCGCAGCCACCGCCTGAAGCTGGCCGACCTGCGCAACCCCAGCACACGCGAGCGGCTGCGCCTGCTGTGGCAAGACCCGATGGCGCTGGACCCGGCGCGCGCCAGTGCCAAGGTCACGCGCGAAGTGGCGGCCAAGCTGGCCACGCTGGCGCGCGACCTGGAAGACGCCGGCAACCCCGCGCAGGCTGTGGCCGCCTTCCTGACGCGCTGCCTGTTCTGCATGTTTGCCGAAGACGTGGAACTGCTGCCCAAGGCTGCCGACGGCCAGGGCGCTTTCGTCAGCCTGCTGCAGCGCTGGGCCGACGAGCCCACCACGCTGCGCCACATGCTGCGCGCCCTGTGGGCCGACATGGACCGCGGCGGCTTCAGTGCCGCGCTGGCCCACCCGCTGCTGCGCTTCAACGGCAAGCTGTTCAAGGGCAGCGCGGCCGACGACTTCGTGCTGCCTCTGGCCCGCCGCCACATCGACGGCCTGCTGGACGCAGCCCACAGCAACTGGCGCGAAGTGGAACCCGCCATCTTCGGCACCCTGCTGGAGCGCGCGCTGGACACCACCGAACGCCACGCTCTGGGCGCGCACTACACGCCGCGCGCCTACGTCGAACGCCTGGTGCTGCCCACCGTGGTGGAACCATTGCGCGCCGACTGGGCCGACGCTCAAGCCGCCGCGTTGGTGCTGGCCAAGGAAGCCGACACGCTGGAAGGCAAGAAGCGCAGCGACAAGCTGGCCGAGGCCCGCGCCGAGATCAGGCGCTTCCACCACCGCCTGTGCACGACGCGCGTGCTGGACCCGGCCTGCGGCAGCGGCAACTTTCTGTACGTGACGCTGGAACACATGAAGCGACTGGAAGGCGAGGTGCACAACCAGTTGGAGGCCTTGGGCGAAACGCAGGCGCGCCTGGGCTTCGAAGGTGAGACGGTGACGCCGCAGCAACTGCTGGGCATTGAGATCAACGAGCGCGCGGCGGGCTTGGCCGAACTGGTGCTGTGGATAGGCTACCTGCAATGGCACATCCGCACCTTTGGCAATGCCAGCGTGGCCGAGCCGGTGATCCACGACTACGGCAACATCCAGCACCGCGACGCCGTGCTGGCCTGCGACGGCCAGGAGCCGATGCGCGACGCGGCCGGCCAGCTGGTGCAACGCTGGGACGGCAAGACCTTCAAGGTGCACCCGGTGACGGGCGAGAAGGTGCCGGACGAGACGGCCCTGGTGGTTCAGTGGCGCTACCTGAACCCACGCGCGGCTGAGTGGCCGGCGGCCGATTTCATCGTGGGGAATCCGCCGTTCATTGGGAAGTTGAAGATGCGAGAGGCTTTGGGCGACGGCTACGTCGAAGCGCTGCGCAGCGTCTGGACGCAAACGCCTGACAGCGCCGACTTCGTCATGTACTGGTGGGAGCACGCCGCGCAACAGACCCGCACGGCGCAGAGCCGCCGCTTCGGATTCATCACCACGAACAGCATCACCATGACGTTCAACCGCCGGGTGGTTGAGCGTCATCTCTCGGCCTCGCCACCGCTGAATCTCTGCATGGCGATTCCGGATCATCCCTGGGTGGACAGCGCCAGCGGCGCGGCTGTGCGCATCGCGATGACCGTGGGCAGCGCTGAGCCCGTGAGTTCGCGCCTTCAACGGGTCATTGCCGAACGACCCGGTTCGAACGATGAAGTCATCGTCACGCTGGATCAAGCCGAAGGGCTCATCAACGCCGACTTGACGATCGGCGCCGACGTCGCCAGCGCGAAGCCGCTTCAAGCCGGCGTAGGGCTTTCTCACATGGGCGTCATCGTCGTGGGGGCTGGCTTCGTGGTCGAACCCGATGACACGTTGTTGCAGACAGAGCCCGGCCCCATCAAGCGCTACATGAACGGCCGTGACCTGACCCAAGTCTCGCGCGGCGTGTCGATCATCGACTTCGCCGGGCTGACCGAGGAGCAGGTGCGGGCCAGGTTTCCCAATTGCTATCAACGCGTCGTTGACCGCGTCAAACCCGAGCGCGCGGTTAGCAACGACAAGTACCTTCGCGAAAACTGGTGGCTGTTCCGTCGAACGAACCGACAGCTGCGGTCGGGCCTTGCAGGTTTGAAGCGCTACATCGGCACCACCGAGACTGCGAAGCACCGCGTGTTTTCTTTCATC
>JANPMR010000205.1:0-2632 GCA_031427055.1 Rubrivivax sp. | reverse complement strand
GAGACCGCGCTGTCGAGATCGGAGTAGGCGGTCATGATGATCACCGGCAGGCCCGGCAGCCGCGCTTTCACCTCGGCCAGCAGGTCGATGCCGCTGCCGCCGGGCATGCGGATGTCGCTCACCAGCACCTGCGGCGCATCGGTCTCCAACGCCTTGATCACGTCCTTCGGGCTGGAGAAGCTGCGCACGCTGAACTGCTCACGCGCCAGCGCTTTCTCGAGCACGAAGCGGATGGATTGATCGTCGTCGACGACCCAGATGGGTTTCATGCGGGGGTGCAACCCTTCACGGCAGCGGGATCAGGATCTTGAACAGCGTCCGGCCCGGGACGCTGTCGCATTCGATCGTGCCGTTGTGTTGCTGCACGAAGGTCTGCGCCAGCGTCAGGCCGAGCCCGGAGCCCCCATCGCGCCCTGACACCAGTGGGTGAAAGATGCGCTCACGGATGTCCTCGGGCACGCCTGGGCCGTTGTCCTCTATATGCAATTCCAGTGCCAGACGAAAGCGCTGGCGGCCGAAGGTCACCTGGCGCGACACGCGGGTGCGCAACTGCAGCAGCGCGTCGCCTGCAGCGAT
This sequence comes from Rubrivivax sp., assembly GCA_031427055.1. Taxonomy (GTDB): domain Bacteria; phylum Pseudomonadota; class Gammaproteobacteria; order Burkholderiales; family Burkholderiaceae_C; genus Rubrivivax. The sequence continues at coordinate 2,056 of JANPMR010000205.1, read as the reverse complement.
GCGCTCGCGCAGCACGTGGGTGGCGTTGTGGGCGATGTTGAGCACGGCCTGGATCAGCTGCTCGCGGTCGCCGCGAAACTCAGGGATCGAGACGTCGTAGTCGCGCGCCACGGTCAGGCCGCGCGGAAATTCCGCCAGGATCAGCGAGCGCACGCGTTCGCAGACCTCGTGGATGTTGACGTCGGCCACCACCTGCGGCCGGCGGTGCGGTGCCAGCAGGCGGTCGACCAGCACCTGCAGGCGGTCGGCCTCCTGGATGATGACGCGCGTGTATTCGATCAGCTCTTTCGAGCTGACTTCCATCTCGAGCAACTGCGCCGCGCCGCGGATGCCGCCGAGCGGGTTCTTGATCTCGTGCGCCAGGTTGCGCACCAGCTCCTTGTTGGCCTGCGCCAGGCCCAGGGTGCGCTCTTCGCGGTCGAGCCGCACCTGCTGCTCGATCTCGAGCATCTCGACGAGCACGCGATCGGGCCACTCGGTCTGGTTGACGATGACGTGCACCGGCAGCTCAGCCGTGCCCAGCGGCAGGCGTCGCACCTGGGCGTCGAAGCGGCTGGTCGACACGTGGTTGCAGGCCACCATGGACAGGGTCTCGCGCATCTGCGTGGCGTCCACCAGCCAGTCGAACACATTGCCCCGCTGCAGCGCGCGGCGCGAGATGCCCACCGTGTTCTCGAGTGCCGAGTTGGCCAGCAGGCAGCGGCCATCGGGCGCCACCAGGGTCACCATGGTGGCCAGCATGTCGAAGGCCGCAAAGCCCCCGGCGATGCCTGGGTCGTTCACTGCGCGAGCTTGGTGATTTCTCGCTTGAGCGCGGCGACGTCCGACTCCTTGCGCAGAATTGCCGCCTTGAGCTCGGCCACGCGCTCCTGGTAGCGCTGGAAGTTGCGCTCGTCGCCGTTTCGCTCGGGGTTGCCGCCGTTGAATTCGGCCTGCAAGGCGCCCAGGCGTTCTTCTTCGCGCCTGAGCTCGTCGGCCAGGATGCGCCGTGCGTCGTTGTCGCGCGTGCGCTGCGCGGCGGGGTCGACGCGGCCGTCGGCGGGCCGGGCACCCGTGGCGGGCGCGGGCGCCGGACGCGGGCGCTGCGGCGCCTGCAGCACCGTGACGGGCGCGCCCTCGATCGTGCGGCAGCCCTTGTCCTGCGCCTCTTGCACCGACAGCGCGTCGGTGTAAAGCACGGGCGGGCCGGGGCAGCGGTAGACCGGCTTGCCCGGGTCCTGCGCGTGCGCGGGCAGGGCCGTCAAGACGGCGGTGGTGGCGATGAGGGCCAGCGCCAAGGCGGCCGCGGAGATGAAGCGCTCGGGTTCAAGCATGCTTGCATTGTCGCGCAGGGCCGGCTTGCCCTGCAAAGGCGCCGGGGGGTGGGCCCTTGCGAGCCCACCCCCCGACAATCAATGCAGGTAGCTGATTACAGCGAGTAATACATGTCGAACTCGCAGGGGTGCGTGGCCATGCGGAAGCGGGTCACTTCCTGCATCTTCAGCTCGATGTAGGCGTCGAGGTAGGCGTCGGTGAAGACACCGCCCTTGGTCAGGAAGGCGCGGTCCTTGTCCAGGTAGTCCAGCGCCTGATCGAGGCTGTGGCAGACGGTGGGGATCTTCGCGTCTTCTTCCGGCGGCAGGTGGTACAGATCCTTGGTGGCGGGGTCACCAGGGTGGATCTTGTTCTCGACGCCGTCCAGGCCCGCCATCAGCAGCGCGCTGAAGCCCAGGTAAGGGTTCATCAGCGGATCGGGGAAACGCGCCTCGACACGACGGCCCTTGGGGCTGGCGACGTACGGGATGCGGATCGAGGCCGAGCGGTTCTTGGCCGAATAGGCCAGCTTCACTGGCGCCTCGTAGCCCGGCACCAGGCGCTTGTAGCTGTTGGTTCCGGGGTTGGTGATGGCGTTGAGCGCGCGCGCGTGCTTGATGATGCCGCCGATGTAGTACAGCGCAAACTCGCTCAGGCCGGCGTAGCCGTCACCGGCGAACAGGTTGACGCCACCCTTCCACACGCTCTGGTGCACGTGCATGCCGCTGCCGTTGTCGCCGACCAGCGGCTTGGGCATGAAGGT
>JANPMR010000204.1:0-2567 GCA_031427055.1 Rubrivivax sp. | reverse complement strand
GGCACCGTGGTGCACATCAACGCCGCCGTCGCCGGCATCGTGGGTGCCTACATGGTGGGCAAGCGCGTGGGCTATGGCAAGGAAGCCATGGCGCCGCACAACCTGCCGCTGACCATGGTGGGTGCCGCGCTGCTGTGGGTGGGCTGGTTCGGCTTCAACGCCGGCTCGGCGCTCGAAGCCGGCAACAGCGCCGCGCTGGCCTTCCTCAACACCTTCTCGGCCACCGCGATGGCGGTGCTGGCCTGGTGTGCCGGTGAGGCGCTGATCAAGGGCAAGGCGTCCATGCTGGGTGCGGCCTCGGGCGCCGTGGCGGGCCTGGTGGCGATCACGCCGGCGGCCGGCAACGTCGGCATCGTCGGCGGCATGGTCATCGGCGCGGTGGCCGGCTTCGCCTGCCTGTGGGGTGTCAGCGGCCTGAAGAAGATGCTCGGTGCCGACGACTCGCTGGATGTCTTCGGCGTCCACGGCGTGGGCGGCATCGTCGGCGCGCTGCTGACGGGCGTTTTCAACACCCAGGCGCTGGGCGGCCCGGGGCTGGTGACCGACTGGGTCACGGCCACGGTGGGCTCCAACGGCGTCTTCGAGCAGGTCATCATCCAGGCCAAGGCGGTCGGGCTGACGATCGTGTGGTCGGGCCTGGTGGCCTTCGTGGCCTTCAAGATCGTCGACCTGACGATCGGCCTGCGCGTGCCGGAAGACGAAGAGCGCGAAGGCCTGGACATCACTTCGCACGGCGAGACCGCGTACAACAAGTGATAAGCCGAACACCCGGGCCCTGGCGGGCCCGGGCTTCGCGGGCGCCTTTGGGCGCCCATTTGCATGGGCGGCTTGGGTCGGTATCCTCGGATATGGCTTGGTTTCGCTGGACGGTGGGGCCTTCGTTTGTCCTGGCGGCTTGCGGTGGCGGGTCGAGTGGGGGCTTCGCGCCCGTGGCCAGTGGCGACCCCTACGGGTGGTTCCGCGATTGCAGCCCGCGCGCCGGCGACCGCGTCAACGACTTCGGCGCCGGCTTCGACAGCGAGACGCGGCGCCAGATCATCGAACCCGGCGCCTGTTCGGCCGGCAGCTGTCCGAACGAGAAGCCCTGGGACGGCGCGGCCGGCACTGCGCGCCCTGCCTGGCGCGCCTTCCATCACCTCAACGACGGCATCAACGACCTGTCATGTGTCGAGAAGGTCCGCGGCCAGCTGTCGGCGCGCGGCTATCCACAGACACCGCCGTTCACCCTGCAGGGCGGTGTGCGCAGCGCAGAAGCACACCCGTGGCAGGACGACTACAAGCAGCCGCTGCTGGATTTCTTCGCCGCGCGCCTGCGCTGAACCACGCGTCTTGACTCGGCGCGCGGCAGCCCCATCTGCCAGAATCTGCCCCCGCCCGCCGTCACCCGAGCAGCAATGGTTCCCCACCTCACTACGGCCCTCACGGGGCCTATCAACGAGCTAGAGGCACGCATCCTCGACTCGATGCCGGCCATCGAGCGCTGGTTCCGGCTTGAATGGATGGAGCACACGCCACCGTTCTACACCTCGGTGGATCTGCGCAATGCCGGCTTCAAGCTGGCACCGGTGGCGACCGACCTGTTTCCGGGCAGCTTCAACAACCTCACGCCCGAGATGCTGCCGCTGGCCGTGCAGGCGGCGATGGCGGCGATCGAGAAGATCTGCCCCGAAGCGCGCAACCTGCTGCTGGTGCCGGGCAAGTCGGTGAAGAGCACGTTCTACCTGCAGAACCTGCAGCGCCTGGTGCAGATCTTCAACCAGGCCGGGCTGAACGTGCGCCTGGGCTCGCTGGACGTGGACATCAAGACGCCCACGCCGCTGGCTTTGCCCGATGGCAGCGAGTTGCTGCTCGAACCGCTGCTGCGCACGCGTGGCCGGCTGGGCTTGAAGGACTTCGATCCCTGCACGATCCTGCTCAACAACGACCTCGCCGCCGGTGTGCCGCGGCCGCTGCTGCACCTGAACGAGCAGTACCTGCTGCCGCCGCTGCACGCGGGCTTCACGGTGCGCCGCAAGAGCCTGCACTTCCGCAGCTACGAAGAAGTGGCCAAGAAGTTTGCCAAGTTGCTGGGCATGGACCCCTGGCTCATCAACCCGATGCATGGCCCCGGCGGCAGCGTCGACCCCGGCGGCGACGATGCGCTGGACGAGGTGCGGGCCCACGTCGAAGCGTTATTCACCAAGGTGCGCCGCAAGTACAAAGAGTACGGCATCAACGAGCGGCCGTTCGTCATCGTCAAGGCCGACGTGGGCAGCGACGGCACTGGCCTGCTCATCCTGCGCGATCTGCGCGAACTCGACAGCCTGGCGCCACGCCTGCGCGAGCGCCTGCTGGCCAGCGGTGCACCCGCGGGCACCGCGGTCGAGCTGGTCGTGCAAGAAGGCGTGGCGACCTACGAGCGCATCAACGAGGCCGTGGCCGAGCCGGTGGTCTGCATGATCGACCGCTACGTGGTGGGCGGCTTCTACCGCGTGCATGCCGAGCGCGGGCCCGACGAGATCCTCAACGCACCGGGCTCCAGCTTCGTGCCGCTGGCCTTTGCCGAGAGCAGCCAACTGCCGCGGCCG
>JANPMR010000203.1:0-5711 GCA_031427055.1 Rubrivivax sp. | reverse complement strand
GAAGTCATCCGTGTTGAATTGTCGGCGCCACTGGCGGCGGTGCCCAACGGCTTCTCGGTGCAATCGCCTCCCCGCATCGCCATCGACCTGCCGGGCGTGACCAACGCCATCGGCCGCAACAATGTCGATGTGAACCAGGGCAACCTGCGCTCCGTGGCCGTCGCCACGGCGGGTGATCGCACGCGACTGGTGCTCAATCTCAAGCAGGCATCGGGCTACCGCGCGCAACTGCAGGGCAACACGCTGCTGCTGATCCTGGACGTCACTGGCGGCACCCCTGCACCGGCCTTCGCTGTGGCTGCGGCGCCTGACAAGGCGGTGCTGTTCGCGCCGTCGCAGAACACGGTTTCGCTGGCGCTGAAAGAGATTGATTTCCGCCGCGGCCCCGATGGCACCGGACGCGTCATCGTCAGCCTGCCCAGCACACAGGTCGGCGTCGACATCCGCCAGCAGGGCCAGAGCCTGGTGGTCGAGTTCCTGCGCTCGACCCTGCCCGACACGTTGCGGCGCAAGCTCGATGTCACCGACTTCGGCACGCCGGTGCAGACCGTGTCCACGTTCCAGAGCGGCGACCGCGTGCGCATGGTCGTCGAGCCCAGCGGCTCGTGGGAACACAGCGCCTACCAAAGCGACAACCAGTTCGTGCTCGAGGTGCGGCCGGTCAAGGTCGACCCGAACAAACTCACCCAAGGCCCGGGCTTCCAGGGCGAGAAGCTAAGCCTGAACTTCCAGAACATCGAAGTCCGCGCGTTGCTGCAGGTCATCGCCGACTTCACCAATTTCAACGTCGTCACCAGCGACACCGTCACCGGCACCGTGACGCTGCGCCTGAAAGACGTGCCCTGGGACCAGGCACTGGACATCATCCTGCAGAGCAAGGGCCTGGGCGTGCGCAAGAACGGCAATGTGCTGTGGGTCGCGCCCAAGGAAGAGCTGGCTTCGAAGGAACAGGTCGACCTCGAATCGAAGAGAAAGATCGCCGACCTCGAGCCGACGCGGACGCAGTCGTTCCAGCTCAATTACACCAAGGCCGAGGAAGTCGCCAAGCAGTTGCAGGGGCAGTCGACCTCTTCGGGCGGCGGCGGTGGCTCGAGCGGCCAGAGCTCGCGCATGCTCAGCGTGCGCGGCAGCGTGATCTTCGAGCCCCGCACCAATCAGCTCTTCGTTACCGATATCCCGGCCAAGCTCGAAGAGGTGCAAAGCCTCATCAGCAAGATCGACATCCCGGTGCGCCAGGTGCTGATCGAAGCCCGCATCGTCGAGGCCGACGACACCTTCGGCCGCGCCCTTGGCATCAAGCTCGGCGGCTCTGATCTGCGCGGCATCCGCGGCGGCACGCCGGGCTACCCCTTGGGCGGCGACAACCGCATCACCATCGGCGGCAACTACAACGCCATCGGCGCCCAGACGCTCCAGGGGCCGGCCAACGCCTACACCGACACCCCGTTCGTCAGCCTGCCGGCCAATACATCGGCCTTCGGCGGCGGCACGGCTGCAAGCTTCGCGCTGTCGCTGTTCGGTGCCACGGCAAATCGCTTTCTGAACCTGGAGTTGTCAGCGCTTGAGGCCGAAGGCAAGGGCAATATCGTGTCCAGCCCGCGCGTCATCACGGCCGACCAGACCAAGGCACGCATCGAGCAGGGCGAAGAAATCCCCTACCAGCAGGCCACCTCCAGCGGTGCCACCTCGGTCTCGTTCAAGAAGGCCAGCCTGCGGCTCGAAGTCACGCCGCAGATCACGCCTGAGGGCAACGTCATCCTCGACGTCGAAGTCAACAAGGACAGCCGCGGCGCCCTGACCGCGGCCGGCCCGGCGATCAACACCAAACAGGTGAAGACGCAAGTCCTCGTCGAGAACGGTGGCACGGTGGTGATCGGCGGCATCTTCACGCAGGACGAGCAGAGCGAGATCAACAAGGTGCCGTTCCTGGGTGACATCCCGTTCATCGGCCTGCTGTTCCAGAACCGGGTGAAGAGCACGCGCAAGACCGAATTGCTCGTCTTCATCACCCCCAAGATCGTGACCGACCGCTCGGCGGCGCGCTGATTTAGCGCCCAGGCCGCACATCCAGCGCCGCCCGCCGGTACGACCCAGGAACTCGCACATGAAGATCCTCAAACGCCTGCTCTCGATTTCTCTCTTGCTGACACTGGCCGCATGCGGCGGCGGCGGCGGCAATCCCGGCACAACCCCCTTCGGCAGCGGCTCGGGCAGTGGCTCCGGCGGCACGGGCGGTGGTACCACGCCGACACCGACGATTCCGGCCGCGGCCGATCTGGTGTTTGTGCTGGCGGCCAACAGCGTCGCCAACAGCGGTGCCGAAACCGTGGTCGCCACCGCGACGACGATTGATGCCAACCGCAACACGGTCGTTGGCGTGCCGGTGACCATCAGCGTCAACAACAACGCCGTCGCGACGCCTGCGGGCGCTGTCACCGACGCCAGCGGCAAGCTCACTGCCACCATCGGCATCGGGTCCGACCGGTCCAACCGTTCGATCACCGTCACCGCGACCAGCGGCACGCTGACGAAGTCGGCGGTGCTGCAGGTTCAGGACACTGGCGGCACGGCCACCGGCGCGCCGTCCGACCTGCTGCTCACCTTGAGCGCCGCGACTGTGCCCAACAACGGCAGCAGGACGGTCACCGCCACCGCCACAGCGCTCGATGCACGCCGCAATGTGATGGCGGGCGTCGTCGTGTCCATCAGTGTCGACGCCGGGGCCACCGCGGCACCCAGCGGCACCAGCACCGGCGCCAACGGCACGGTGACGGCTCAGGTCGGGATTGGTGCCAACACCAACAACCGCACCATCACCGTCACCGCCACGGCGACAGGCCTGCCGCCACGCACCACCTCGCTGCAGGTCGTGGACTCACCGACGACCACCAACCCGACAGCGTCCGACATCAGCCTGGCGCTGTCAGCCGGCACGCTGGTCAATGGCGGCACCAGCACCGTGCAGGCCACCGTCACTGCCGTCGACGCCAACCGCAACGCACTGGCCGGCATCCCGGTGTCGATCAATGTCGACAACAACGCCGTGGCCACGGTCAGCGGCGCCGTCACCAATGCCAGTGGTGTCGTCACGGCACAGATCGGCATCGGCGCTGATCGATCCAATCGCTCGATCATCGTCACCGCGTCGAGCGGCACCGTGACCAAGTCGGCCAGCTTCGCGGTGATTGGGGCCAAGTTAACGGCATCGCTTTCGCCCAGGGTCGATGCGTCAAGCACCGGCAACCAGATCGAGTACCGGCTGGTCGACGCCAACGGCACGCCGATGGCGGCGCAGCCCATCTCGGTGACGGCCTTGGGCCTGCCATCCGACTCCGGCCTGACCGATGTGAACGGCAAGTTCACCTATACCTATACCGCGCCTTCGGCCGCTGGCACGCTGACCATCGTGGCCACCTCGGCGGGCAATAGCAGTTCACAGGCCGTCTCGGTGCAGGCGGCGGGCAGCAGCCTGCCCAATGCGCTCTCGGTGCCGCAATCGGCTTCGCTGACACCAACGCCCAGCGTCGTATCCGTCAACGCCGCCGGCAGCACCAGCAACCAGGTCGAGTTGCGTGCCTTGTTCCTGGGCGCCAACAACCTGCCCGTGCAGAACGTGCGCGTGAAATTCGGCGTCGACGCGGCCAACAGCAGCGATGGCACCGCCACCCAACTGGGTGGCTCGACCTACGCCTACTCTGACGCCACCGGCGTCGCGCGCGGCACCTTCACGCCGGGTCAGCGCTCAAGTCCGACCAACGGCGTGACGGTCACGGCTTGCTGGGACGTCACAGACTTCGCCGTGGCTGCTGCCTGCCCCGCCAACCGCCTGGTCACCAACACGCTGACCATCGCCTCTGAGGCGCTGTCGGTCAACATCCGCACCAACAATCTGATCAAGTCTGGCGCTGCGAATCTCACCTACATCAAGGAGTTCGTGGTGATGGTGGTCGATGCAGCGGGCCAGGCCAAGCCGGACGTGCTCATCACGCCTTCCGTCGACCTGCCGGCCTACTACAAGGGCATCTACCTGTGGGACGCGGCCAAGACGCTCTGGATACAGTTCCCCTCGCTGGCCGCCACCGAGAACTGGAGCTGGAACGCTGGCACCCAGGCCTGGACGGCTGGCGGCGCGACTGGCACGCCGATGTGCCCCAACGAAGACGTCAACCGCAACGGCGTGCGCGAAGCCAGCGCCTTCAGCCTCGGCGCCGCTGCGCCGGCTGTGGCTGCTCGTCAGGAAGACCTCAACTGGAACGGCGAGATCGATCCGCGCAAGTCCGACGTCGCGGTCAAGATGGTCGGATCGCCGCGCACGGATGCCAACGGGCTGGCGATCGTGCAGATCGAGTACGGACAGAACCTGGCGTCTTGGGTCGACTTCGTGATCACGGTTACCGCGTCGGGCATCTCGGGGACCGAGGCGCGCGCCCGCTACACCGGCCTGCTCTATGGTCTCGGTAACCTGCCCTACCCGGCGAGCGCCGTGACATCAGAGACCGTGCCGCCAGCGTTCGTGGTCAGCCCGTATGGACGCGGTACCGTCTGCACCGACAACCAGTAGGCGTCTTTCGGTCTCTCTGGTCGGCATGCCCGGCTGTGGCAAGTCCACGGTCGGGCGCCATTTGGCGCGTCAACTGGGTCTGGACTTCGTCGACAGCGACACCGAGATCGAGCGCCTGCTCGGCACGCCGATCCGCGACTACTTTGCATCGCACGGCGAGTCGGCCTTCCGCGACACCGAGCAGTCGGTGATCGACGAGTTGGCATCACGGCCGGCCTGCGTGATCGCCACCGGCGGCGGGGCCGTGCTGCGGCCGTCCAACCGCGACGCACTGCACTCGCGCACGCATGTCTTCTACCTTCGCGCCTCGCCTGAGGACCTGCACCGCCGCCTGCGCAACGACACGCATCGCCCACTGCTTCAGGTGGCCGACCCTCTGCTGCGTCTGCGCGAGCTTTATCGCGAGCGCGATCCGCTGTACCGGCGCACCGCCCACTATGTCGTCGAAGCCGTGCGGCCCTCCGTGCCCGCGCTCATCAGCATGGTGATGATGCAGCTGGAGCTTGCCGGCCTTGTCGACACAGCCGAATCGCCGCCTGCAACCGGCACCGCTTCGGCCTGACAAGGCAACTCGCTCCCACGGTGCCGCCCGGTGCCGCCCGTGCATGCCTCGTAAACTCGCCGCCATGAACCCAGTCCACGCGCTGCCGACCGCGACACCGCTCACGGTGCAGACGCCCGATGCGCGCTACGACATCCTCATCGACGGCGGCCTGTTGACGTCATCCCCCGCTTGGCAGGGCTTGCCGCAGGCCGCGCAGGCCGTGATCGTCAGCAACGCGACGATTGCCGCATTGCATGGTGACGCGCTGGCGCACACGCTGGCCGCGCTGTATCGCAAGGTGACCGTGGTGCTGCTGCCCGACGGCGAACAGCACAAGAACTGGACCTCGCTCAACCTGATCTTCGACCACCTGCTTGCCCATGCCTGCGACCGGCGCACCGTGCTGTTTGCGCTGGGCGGCGGCGTGGTCGGCGACATGACCGGCTTTGCCGCCGCCAGCTACATGCGCGGCGTGCCCTTCGTGCAGGTGCCGACCACCTTGCTGGCCCAGGTCGACTCGTCGGTGGGCGGCAAGACCGCCATCAATCACCCTCTGGGCAAGAACATGATCGGCGCCTTCTACCAGCCGGCCCGCGTCATCTGCGA
>JANPMR010000202.1:0-3766 GCA_031427055.1 Rubrivivax sp. | reverse complement strand
GAGCTGGTCGCGCTCGTAGCCCGTGATCGACTTGCAACCCTCGCTGACGAACTCCATCGTCCACTGCGAGTCGTTGGTGCAACGGTAGACCATCCCCGGCAGATTGCCCATCAACGCCGAGACGAAGCGCTCGCGTTCGCGCAGCGCTGTGTCCGACTGGTCGCGCTGCGCGTCGACGAGGTCGCGAACATCGAGCATGTGATTGAACTCTTGCGCCACCTCGCCGATCTCGGCCGGGCCGGCGAGTTGCGCGCGCGCCGACGAGTCGCCGCTCGCGACGCGTGAGGCGGCCTGGGCAAGTGCATGCACCGGCTCGACGACCGCACGCACGATGCGCCACGCCAGCAGCAGCACCAGCCCCAGCACCGCCAGTCCCACCCCGACGCTGCGCACGAGCTCGGCACGCTGCGCGGCGAAAATCTCAGCCTCCGGCAGGCCGGCAATGACCAGCCAGCCGACGCCCGGGACTGGCGCTGGGGCAAACAGGCGACGCACGCCGTCCGCACCCTCGGCGGTGGCCATGCCACCGAGTCGCGCGAGCGCAAGTGAGGCGGCTGGCGCGGGCTGGCCCAGCCACTTCTCGGGCTCGTGCGAGCGCAGGACGATCTTGCCGTCATGACCGATGACCGTAACCACGACACTGTCAGGCACCGGCCCGATCACGCGCTGCTGCAGGTCGAGCAAATCGACCGCCAGCAGCAGCAACGCCCCCTGCCGGCCCTGGTCGTCGCGAACCGGATGGCTTAGTACCGACACCCAGCGACCAACCGCCGGGCCGACAAAGGGATCGCTGACGCGGAACGCGTCGCTGCGCACGGCCTGCTGGAACCAGGCGAAGGCGGCCACCTGCGCCGCCGGCGGGGCGTTGCTTCGGTAGGTGCAGATCACGTTCGCATCCAGATCGCGCATGTCGATGGCGAGGAACTCCGGATGCAGATCGATGTACTGGCTGATCAGCGGGTCGCAACGCTGCGGATCGAGCGCGCGCACCAGCGGCCGCGCGGCAAAGCGCCGCAGCACCGCCTCGTGGTCCTGCAGTTCAGTCGCCAACCGGCTTGCGGTGCCGTCGGCCAGGAGCTTGACGCGGGCATGGGCGGCGGCGCTCGCTTGTTGCCAGCCATCCGCGAGCAGCCAGGCAAAGACCGCGCTCCCCGGCAGCACAAACACCAGGATCAGCAGCAGCAACCGGCCGCGCACAGACCAGGCTCGGCGCGCGGTGGGACGGGGCGCTGCGGACAGCGGCAATGGCAATGGCGACGGCGAAGGCATCATGGCGGCTGCCGATTGTGCATCTGCGCCCTGCCGCGCTAGCCTCGCCCCCAAGACGCCTTCGGCGTCGGCCCCCCGAGGGGACGTCGCCCGCCCTTCGACCAGGCTCAGGACAGGCTTGGGGCGGCCCGACGCGGGCTAGCCCGTCTTTCTCAATTCAGCCCCGACAGTCCCGCTAAGTTGTTGATTTGACTTGCAGGAGACCCGTAGGTCTCCACTACAACGCGAGTTCTGTCGTGGTCGGTCTGGCCTGCGCCGCAGTGATCTTCGGTGGTGGTTGGCTCGGCAGGCTCAGCCGCAGTTGGTCTAACAACATCCGATGTTCAGGCTCGGGCTGCGTGTAGCGCGACAGCGTCAGTTCGCGGCCGTCGGTGGTGGGCAGATGTACGTCCACCATCTGCATGGTTCTGAACTTGGCGATGACTTCGCGCGGCGTGGTGCCACCGGCGACGCTGCGCAGCTTGGCCTTCAACGTGACCTGCAGGCAGTAAGCCAGGAAGGCCACGAAAATGTGCGCCTCGATGCGCGCTTCGGTCTTGTGGAAGATTGGCCGGATCGCCAGATCGTGCTTGATCTCCTTGAACGCCTGCTCGACCTCGGTGAGCTGGATGTAGAACGTCCACAGCGTCTGTGGCTGCTGCGCCGTGAGGTTGGTGCGCAGCAGGTAGCGGCCTTCCCTTGGGCGTACTTGGCGCAGCCGGTCGCGGTCCAAGCTGAACTCCAGGCTCGCCGTCGTCGATGCGTCCTTCGGCCAACTGACCTTCACGAGGCTCGCCGCGCGGCCGGCGTCGTGCTTGGCTGCACCCAGCTTCATCAGCAACCGGTCGCGCGTGAGGCACTGGCCTTGCAGGGCCTTCAAGCGCTCGATGTAGCGTCTTAAGCGCTTGCGCCGCATGCCGCGCTCCTTGTCGATGCGCGCATCGCTTTGCGCCAGCACGTACACGTCCTCCTCGGTGGCCAGCCGCTTGACCTGCACGCCCTCGCGCACCTTGGCCCAGGGCTGGTTCAGGAAGGCCTGCTCCAGCTTGGTCAGCCGGCCCTTGGGGGTGCCCACGAGGTAGCTCGCGCCGATGGATCGCATCTTGGCCAGGCTGTCCTCGGTGGGGATGCCGCGGTCCATCACCCAGATGCGGTTGGCGCGGCCGTAGCGCTTCTCGATGCGGTCCAGGAAGCCGCTCAAGGTGGTCGAATCGGCGGTGCCGCCACTCATCACCTCGTAGCTCAACGGGAAGCCCTCTGGCGTGACGATCAGCGCGATGACAACCTGGCGGCAATCTCCCCGCTTGTCGCGGCTGTAGCCGTGCTGGCGCAGGTCGTCGGGGCCGCGGTCTGCGTCGGTCTCGAAGTAGGTGCTGGTCAGGTCGTACAGCAGCACGTCAAACTTCGCGCCGAAGAGTTCACCCCAGCGCCGCACAAGGAACTTGAACAGATCGTCCTTGTGTTCGACCAGCCGATCCAGGCAGCGGTACAGCGTGTTCTTCTCGGCCAGCGCGAAGTCCGACTCCAACAAGTCCGCCATCGCGCTCGAGTCGAACCACTGGCGGTGCAACCGCCACTCCGAGCCGGGGTCGATGAGGCGGTAGGCCACCAGCGTCTTGAGCACCTTCAGCCACGGCGTGCTGCCCTGCGCACGCGCGAACTTCGGGCGCCAGAAGCTGTCGAGTTCGAGCTGCTGCCACAACTGCAGGGCCAGCCAGCACGCACCCCACTGACGCGGCCGGCGCAAGCTCAGCTCGCTTAAGCGCACGCCGATCGCATCGACATCGTCCACCGGCATCGAGCCGGCGGGGAACAGTGCCACTTGGCGCCGCGTGCCCGCGTCCTGCAATTCGATGGTCTTGCGCCAAGCCTCGCGTTGGCTGGCGTTGATCTCGCCAAGGTACAGAACCTGGCGTTGCACCACACGGCCGTCGCTGCAACGGCGGCTCTCCACCACGCTCCAGTAATCGTGGCTCTTGCCGTCCTTCTTGCGTCGGTTGCAGCGCAGGAACATGGACGCAAATTCTGGGTACGCGCAGCCTCGCGCGCAAGGACCAAGGTCTCCACTACAGACCCTGCTGCCAAGCGCTCATTGCAAATCAACAACTTGCGCTATGTCTGACGCTCAACTCACAGGTTATCCACGGAAATCTGAGAAAGACGGGCTAGCCGACGGGCCCCGCGGCCGACCGCTTCGATCACGCTCGAGCCTCGGGTCAACCCGCATGGCCAGGACGTGATAGCGGGACAGAAACCAACAGTTTTTCTTGTGGGGATGCGAGTTTGCGGCCAGTTCCTTGATAATTCGCCCTCTGTGTCTGGATGCGGCACCTTCGCTTGAATGGGTCACGACGGGTTGAAGCTCCACATGGTTTATTGCGATTGAAAGGGGCTCCCCGATGGGAAACAAGCTTTATGTGGGCAACCTGGCCTACAGCGTGCGTGACGAGTCGCTGCAAGCGGCATTTGGTGAATTTGGAACCGTGACTTCGGCCAAGGTCATGATGGATCGGGAAAC
>JANPMR010000201.1:0-3875 GCA_031427055.1 Rubrivivax sp. | reverse complement strand
GCACCTGCGCTTTCGGCCGTCATGCTGCCGCCCATGATCTCGGCCAGGCGTTTGCTGATGACGAGCCCGAGGCCCGTGCCGCCGTACTTGCGGGTGGTGGATGAGTCGGCCTGGCTGAAGCTTTGGAAGAGCTTGGCCATGCCCTCAGGCGTCAAGCCGATGCCGCTGTCTTTGACGGCGACGTGCAGCTCGCCGCCGCGTGCTTCGATCGTTAGCTTGACCTCACCGGCGTCGGTGAACTTGAGCGCGTTGCTCAGCAGATTCAAGAGGATCTGGCGCAGCCGCGTGCTGTCGCCCTTGACCGTGTGCGGCACGTCGTCGGCGATGGCCACCACAAGCGATAGCTTCTTCTCCGTCGCCTTGTGGCGCACCAGCTCCACCGCCGAGCCCACGCATTCGCGCAGCACGAAGGGCGCGCTCTCCACATCGAGCTTGCCGGCCTCGATCTTCGAGAAATCGAGGATGTCGTTGATGATCGTCAGCAGGCTCTCACCACTGTCGCGCACGGTGCGCGCGAAGTCACGCTGTTCCTCGTCGAGCGCCGTGTCCAGCAGCAGCCCGCTCATGCCGATGATGCCGTTCATAGGCGTGCGGATCTCGTGGCTCATGGTCGCGAGGAAACTGCTCTTGGCTTCGTTGGCGCTTTCGGCTTGAAGACGCGCGGCTTCGGCTTGCTCGCGCGCGTCCTGCGCCTGGCGGAAGAGCCGTGCGTTCTGGATCGCGATCACCGCCTGGTTGGCGAAGGTCTCGAGCAGGCTGCATTCCTTGTCGGTGAACGCTCGCATGTCGACGCGTGCGACGTTGATGGCGCCGATACCTCGGCCCTCCCACATCATCGGCGCCTGGGCCAGCGCGTAGTTCACGCCCAGGCCTTGCGCCAGGTGGCGCAGGCCTGGGGGCACGCCCTCGCCGTGGATGACATCGGGGAAGCTGACGACGTGGCCACGGGCGATGGCCTGCGCCGTCGCCGAGCCTTCCAGCTTGATGGGGAACAGCGCCGTGATGCGTTCCTTGTACATGCCGCGAATGGCGGCCTGATGGACCAAGGCGTCGTCGCCAACGAGGTACACGCCCATGACGTCGGCATCGAACAGCTCTTCGGTGCTGGCCAGAATGCGGTCGAACACCGGCTGCGCGTCGGCCATCGAGTTGCTGATGACGGCCAACACCCCGGCCGTGGCCGTTTGCCGCTCCAGCGCCTCCTGCGTCTCGTTGAACATCTTCGCGTTCTGGATCGCGATCACCGCCTGGTCGGCGAAGGTTTGCAGCAGCGCCAGCTCCTTCTCGGTGAAGGCGCGCGCCGGCACGCGGCCGACGGCCACACCGCCGATGCCACGGCCCTGCCACAGCATGGGCGCGAACGCCAGCGAGAAGTCGGCGCCTGCCCGCTCGGCCATCTTGCGCAGGCCGCTGGGCGCACCTGGAGCCAGCAAGCTGGGCACGTGCAAGACCTGGCGGTCGCGAATGGCGGCGCCAAACGGTGTGCGTTCGGCCGGCGCCGGCATCGCGGCCAGTTCCGAGTCGCGCGCGACGCCCCGTGCCTCGTCGAACGAAAGTTGCCCGTCATCGCCCAGCAGCAACACGCCCATCTGGTTGGCGTCGAACAAGGCTTCGCAACTGTCCAGGATCTTCGTGAACACCGGGCTGGAGTCGGCCACCGAACTGCTGATGACGCTCAGCACTTCGGCCGAAGCCTTCTGCTGCTCCAGCGCCTCGCGCGTCTCGTTGAACAGGCGCACGTTTTCGATGGCGATGCTGGCCTGGTCGACGAACACCTGCAGCAGCGCAATCTCTTTGGCACCGAACCCATCCGGCACATCGCGCGCGACGACCAAACCGCCGATGACTTCGCCGTCGCGCAGCATCGGCAGCAGGACGATCGAGCGGAACCCCTGCTTGGCCTGCACGCGCTGCTCGTACGGCGGCAGTTCGATGGCCAGCAGGTCCGGGATGAGCAGCATCCGCTTGCTGGCAGCCATCTGCGAGGGAAAGTTCTGGCTCGAATCGAACGGGACCAGATCGGCAAAGGGGCCGTCGACGGGCTGCCCCGGACGGCCGATGGCCATCGTGCGGAACGCCTGGCCTTCCAGTTGTGCCACTCCAGCCATGGACGCGCCGACCAGGCGCACTGCCGCACCGACGATGGCCCGGAACACCGGCTGCACATCGGTGGGCGACTCGCTGATGACGCGAAGGATCTCGGCGCTCGCGGTCTCGCGGGCGAGCGCCTCTTTGGTCTCGTTGAAGAGCCGCGCGTTCTGGATCGCGATCACCGCCTGGTCGCAGAAAGTCCGCAACAGCGCGATCTCCTTGTCGGCAAACGGCCCAGCGGATGTGCGCCCGACAAAGATCACGCCGATGCCGCGCCCCTCCCACAGCATCGGCGCAAAGATCGCGGACCTGATACCGATGGCCTGGCACCCACGCCGTGTGATCTCGGGTACGCCCGGGTCGGCGGTATCGGGATAGTGGATGGTGCGGCGGTGTTCGATCGCCGCGCCCGATCCGGAACGGTCGCCCGGCGGAAACGGCTGTATGCGCTCGAATTCCTCGCGCCCAGGCCCTTGGTAGGCGCCGATCCAGATCTGCCCATCCGCGCCGACCAGGTTGATGCCGATCTGCGTGCCGCCAAAGAGGTGCTCACAGCTCAGGAGGATCTTGTCGAACACCGGCCGGGTGTCGGCGACCGACGTGCTGATCACGCTCAGCACCTCGGCGGTCGCTGTCTGGCGCTCCAACGCCTCCCGTGTCTCGCTGAAAAGGCGCACGTTCTCGATCGCGATGACCGCCTGGTCGGCGAAGGTGCGCAAGAGCTCGACGTCTTCGTCGGGCCAGACGCCAGGCGCCGCGCGCGTGACCACGATCGCGCCGATGGTCGCGCCGCCATTCGCGAGCGGCACGAAGATCACGCTTCTCCAGCCGCGCTTGCGCCCATGCTCTCGCCATCTGTTGGTCGGGTCGGACGCTTCGATGTCAGGTACTTGGAAGGGCCGCCCGTCCAGCATCGCGTCCCTCATCACGTCGTTTGTCCACGGGCGCGGGTAGGAGGCGGCAAGCGCCGCGTCCGCCTCCGGACTGATCGGCGTGAACGCCGCCATATGAATCGTCTCGCCGATATAGCGACTCACCAAGGCGGAATGTCCGCCGAGCAGCCGCTTCGCGCTGCCCGCGATGGCCTGGAACACCGGCTGCGTATCGGAGGGCGAACCCGCGATGACCTTCAATACCTCGGCCGTTGCGGTCTGTCGCTCCAGCGCCTTGTTCGTCTCCTTGAAGAGCCGCGCGTTCTGGATCGCGATCACCGCCTGGTCGGCGAAGGTCTTCAGCAGGGCGCGCTGCTTGTCGCCGAAGGGGCCGAGTCTTGCGCTCAACACCGCGATGGATCCGACGCCCTTGCCTTCCCACACCAGCGGTGCGAACAGTGCGGCGAAGTTGTAGCCAATGATCTTCGCGAAGCGCTGAAGTCCAGGCACGTCGATCGCGTTATGCATGTCGGGAATTTCAGCAAGCCCGGTGCGGATGGCAAGCTCGGTCGCGGTGCCCGCCAGCGGCGACGGAAAGGCCTGTGCGATATCCCTCTCCTTCTGTCTGGCCGACTCCGGCGCAAAAGGCCCCGACGCGTCACCCACAAACCGGATGCCGCCCACATGCAACAGTTCCTCTGCATCCACCTGCAAGATCATCAGCGCCAGGGCGTTCGGGAACAACTGCGCGGCGCTGTCGATGATCTTGTCGAACACCGGCTGCGCATCGTCCACTGACGAGGCGATGACGTTCAGCACCTCGCTGGTCGCCGTCTGCCGCTCCAGCGCTTCCTGCGTCTCGCGGAACATCTTGGCGTTCTGGATCGCGATCACCGCCTGGTCGGCGAAGGT
>JANPMR010000200.1:0-4435 GCA_031427055.1 Rubrivivax sp. | reverse complement strand
GGCCTTGCCGATGGCCGCCGCGGCCGCCGGATCGACGCTGCGCCCGGCGCCGCGCACCTCGGCCATGGCGCTGGCCGAGCGCGAGGCGCGGCTGCGCGCTGCCAACGTGGCGGCGGCGCCCATCGTGGCTGTAGCGCAGCGCTTCGACGACCCGGTGCCCGCGGCGCTGGCCGACGGCGGGCTTGATCTGGTGACGCTGATGTTCAACTACCACGACCTCGGCTTTCTGGGCGTGGATCGCGACAAGATGAACCGCGCGCTCTTCCGTGCCCTCAAGCCGGGCGGCGTCTATGTGATCGGCGACCACGCGGGCCGTGCCGGCACCGGCATTTCCGAGTCGGGCACGCTGCATCGCATCGAAGAGGCCTTCCTGAAGCGCGAGGTCGAGGCCGCCGGCTTCAAGCTGCAGGCCGAAGGGCAGTTCCTGCGCAACCCGGGCGACGCCCGCGACCGCAACACGCCCGAGCCGGCGCAACCCAAGGACGAATTTGTGCTGCGCTTCGTCAAGCCCTGACAAGGCATGAATGAACCTGCTGCGCAACCCGCTCTGACGCCTGTGATGCTCGCCGTACGGGTGTACGGCTGCGCTTCTCGACGTCAGCTCGGGCTGCTCGCGACGGTTCCTTCACGCCTTGCCTCCGGTCAAACCTGCCGCGGGTCGAGCGCATCGCGCAGCCCGTCGCCCAGCAGGTTGAAGGCCAGCACCAGCAGGAAGATCGACACGCCCGGCCAGATCGCCATCCAGGGCGCGTTGTCGACGTAGTTCTTGGCGGTGTTGAGCATGCTGCCCCAACTGGGCGCGGGCGGCTGCTGGCCCAGGCCGAGGAAGGACAGACTGGCCTCGGCGATGATGGCCGAGGCGATGGCCAGCGTGGCCTGCACCACCAGCGGCGAGACGGCATTGGGCAACACATGGCGCACCGCCACGCGCCATGGCGGGTTGCCCAGGGCGCGCGCGGCCTCGATGTAGTCCTCGACCTTGACATTGAGCACCTGCGCGCGCGTCAGCCGCACAAAGATGGGCGTGGCGGAGATGCCGATGGCGATCATGGCGTTGCTCAGGCTCGGGCCCAGGAAGGCCGCCATGGCGATGGCCAGGATCAGGAAGGGGCAGGCCAGGAAGGCGTCGGTGATGCGCGAGATGAGCCCGTCGACCCAGCCGCCCAGAAATCCCGCCACCAGGCCGATGGGCACCCCCAGCAGCAGGCTGATCGACACCGACACCACGCCGGCCAGCAGCGAGGCCTGGGTGCCCCAGATGACGCGCGCAAAGACATCGCGGCCGATCTCGTCGGTGCCAAACCAATGCGCGGCCGAGGGCGCCTTTCGGATCGCGCCCCAGTCGGTGGCGATGGGGTCCTGCGGTGCGATCCAGGCCGCACCCAGGGCCAGCACGATGAAGCCCAGCACAACAGTCAATCCCACCATGGCGCTGCGGCGCCGGCGCAGCCGCCGCCACGCGCGGTGCCAGGGGCCGTCGGGCAGCGCCGAGCTTGCGCGCAAGGTGTTCGCCGCGGCGGTCATGATCGAAGACGCGGGTTGACCGCAAAGTAGGCCAGGTCGGCCAGCAGACTCAGCGTGATGTAGGCCGTTGCGGTGACCAGCACCACGCCCTGCACCACGGCGTAATCGCGGTTGAAGACCGAATCGACGATCAGCTTGCCGAAGCCCGGGATCGTGAACACCTGCTCCGTCAACACCGCGCCCGACAGCAGCGTGCCCAGCTCGAGCGCGCCCAGCGTGATGATCGGCGTCAGCGCATTGCGCAGCGCGTGCTTGATCACCACCACGCGCTCGCTCAGACCCTTGCTGCGCGCGGTGCGCACGTAGTCGCTGCTCAGCACCTGCAGCATGGCGCTGCGGGTGTGGCGCATCAGCACACCGGCAATGGCATTGCCCAGCACGAAGGCCGGCATGATCATCGCGGCCAGGTTGGCGCCCAGGTCTTCAAACGGGCTCACGTAGCCCGAGGCCGGCAGCCAGCCCAGGTGGACCGAGAACAGCAGGATGAGCAGGATGCCAAGCCAGAAGTTGGGCGTGGAGATGCCCCACAGCGCAAAGGCGTTGGCCGCGGCGTCCCACCAGGTGCCGCGGCCCACGGCCGACGCGATGCCCGCCGGAATGCCGATGACGAGCGCGATGAGGAAGGCCAGCAGCGCCAGCTCTACCGTCACCGGCAGCTTTTGCAGCACCAGCTCGAGCACCGGCTGCTGCGTGCGCACCGACTCGCCCAGATCGCCTTTGAGCACGCCGCCGATCCAGTACAGATAGCGCACCGGCAGCGGCTCATCGAGGTGCATGCGCTCACGCAGGTAGGCCACGACGCTCGGGTCTTGCTCTTCGCCAGCCAGGATCTTGGCCGGGTCGCCGGGCAGCAACTGCTGCAGCCCAAACACCAGCATCGACACGAACACCAGCGTGGGCAGGATGCTGAAGAGGCGCTTGACGAGGAAGCTGAACATGATGTGGCGCGGCAATCAGGCGGCCGTGTCGGCGGCACGCATACTCAGATCTACGGCAATCACAGGGGATGACGCATGACCGGTCTTCAACTTCGTTCGATCGTCAGGAGCAGTGGCGAACTCGAACTCTCGCTCGTCAGCGTCGATACGCCCGCGCCGGCCGACGACCAGGTGGTGGTGCGCATCGAGGCGGCGCCGATCAACCCTTCGGACCTGGGCCTGCTGTTCGGCCCGGCCGACATGTCCACGGCGGTCGCGTCCGGCACGCCCGCGTGGCCCGTGGTGACGGCCCAGGTCGCGCCGGCTGGCCTGCGCGCGGTGAGCGCGCGCCTGGACGTGTCGATGCCCGTCGGCAACGAGGGCGCGGGGCTGGTCGTCGCTGCCGGGGCCTCGCCGGCCGCGCAGGCGCTGCTCGGCCGCCGCGTCGCCGTGCTGGGCGGCGCGATGTACGGGCAGTACCGCTGCATGCCGGTCGAGCAGTGCCTGCTGCTGCCCGATGGCGCGACCGCTACCGACGGCGCGTCGAGCTTTGTCAACCCGCTCACCGCGCTGGGCATGGTCGAGACGATGCGCCGCGAGGGCCACAAGGCGCTGGTGCACACGGCGGCGGCCTCCAACCTGGGCCAGATGCTGCTGCGCATCTGCCAGCAGGATGGCGTGCCGCTGGTCAACATCGTGCGCAAGGCCGAGCAAGAGGCGCTGTTGCGCGGCATGGGCGCGGCGTATGTGTGCCGCACCGATTCGCCGCACTTCCCGCGTGAACTGACCGACGCGCTGGCCGCCACCGGCGCCACGCTGGCCTTCGACGCCATCGGCGGTGGCCGCCTGGCCGGGCAGATCCTGTCGTGCATGGAAGCCGCGGCCGCCCGCAGCGCCAAGGAGTACAGCCGCTATGGCACCAACGTGCTCAAGCAGGTCTACATCTACGGCGGCCTGGACACCGGCCCCACCGAGCTGGCGCGCAACTTCGGCATGACCTGGGGCATGGGCGGCTGGCTGCTGTTTCCGTTCTTGCAGAAGGTCGGGCTGGCGGCGGTGCAAGCGCTCAAGGCGCGCGTGGCCGCCGAGCTGACCACCACCTTCAAGAGCCACTACGCCGGCGAGCTCTCGCTGGCCGAGGCGCTGAGCCTGGAACGCATCGCGCAGTACGGCCCGCGCAGCACCGGCGGCAAGTTTCTCATCAACCCCGCCAAGGGCCTGGCCTGACGCCACGGCCATCTCAGGGCGCCAGTTTGAGCCCGCTCACGCGCAGCAGGCCGTCGGGGATCTGGCGCACGCCGGAAAGCTTGGCGTTGTAGGCCCACAGCCAGTGGCGGTGGTAGACGTAGATGATCGGGCGCTCCTTCAGCACGCGCGCGGCGATCTGCTCGAAGGTCTTGCGCCGCTCGGCCGGGTCGCGCTGCATGCGCGACTGCGCCAGCAGTTTGTCGGTCTCGGCGTCGCAGTAGCCGGCGTAGTTGAGCGGCTGCTTGCAGCCGTGAAAGCTGAACAGGTTGCCATCCGGGTCGCTCCGGCCGCTCCAGGCCAGCGCGTAGGCCTCGAAGTCGCCCTTGTCGGCCATGTTCAGGCTGGTGGCAAATTCTGCGGCCTGGATCTTGATGTCGAAGCCGGCGTCGCGCGTCATCGCCTGCACCACCAGTGCCAGGCGTTGCGCGTCAGACGTGGTGGGCGTCAACAGCGTGAAGCTCGGATTGGGCACGCCGGCTTCCTTGAGCAGCGCGCGGGCCTTGGCCACGTCGCGCTTGGGCACCGGCACGTTCTTCGCGTAATACGGGTTGCTTGGGGCCTCCCACTGGTTGCCCACCAGGGCCTCGTTGTCCATCACCACCTGCGCCAGGCCCTGGCGGTCGATGGCCAGCTCGAAGGCCTCGCGCACGCGCGGGTCGCGGCCCAGCGGGTTGGCTTGCGCCCGTTCGCTCTTGCCGATGTTGATGGTGATGCCCTGGTAGCCGATCTCGGTGATGCTCGCCGTC
>JANPMR010000199.1:0-2192 GCA_031427055.1 Rubrivivax sp. | reverse complement strand
CGACGTGCACTGCCGGCGCGTCCAACCCGTCCAGGGCGCGACTCATGACTACCGAAAGCGACATCGTGATCTCTGACCTCCTGCGGCCGATTCTGGGCGCCGGCATGCGTCAGACAAGCCGCCCCAAACGGGTGCACCCATTCGGGTTGCCCCGAAATGGTGCGTCGTTTTCAGTCGATACCGGCACAGCCGTGTCGCCTGCCCCTGCGCTGGCTGGGTGGCACAGAACCTGCGATCCCCTTGCGCAGACCCCTGAATTTCCTTCAACCTCTGGAGCCTGCATGAAGCGCAACCTCATCGCCCTGTCAGCCCTCGCGGCCCTGACCGCGCTGCCCGCTACCTCCTACGCCGACCTGGCCTTCAACGCCGGTGTGGTCAGCGACTATCGCTACCGCGGCATCTCGCAGACGCGCCTGAAACCCGCTGTGCAAGCCGGCGTCGACTTCAGCCAGGGCGGCCTGTACCTGGGCGCCTGGGCCTCGTCGATCAA
The DNA here is from genome assembly GCA_031427055.1 of Rubrivivax sp. GTDB lineage: Bacteria > Pseudomonadota > Gammaproteobacteria > Burkholderiales > Burkholderiaceae_C > Rubrivivax. The sequence continues at coordinate 1,702 of JANPMR010000199.1, read as the reverse complement.
ATGGGTCAAGGACGCCTATGGCGACTCGCAGGTCGAGATCGACCTCTACGGCGGCTACAAGGGCGACCTCATCAAGGATTCGCTGAGCTACGACGTGGGTCTGCTGCAGTACGTCTATCCGGGTGCCGGCACGGCGCGGTGGAGTGCGGCCTACAAGAACCCCAACACGCTCGAGGTCTACGGCGCCCTCACCTTCGGCCCGGCCACGGCCAAGCTGTCCTACGGGCTGAGCAACCTGTTCGGCAACCACGACTTCGGCACCGGCAAGGGCAGCAAGGGCAGCTACTACCTCGACCTCAGCGCCGCCTTCGACGTCGGCGGCGTGACGGTGGCGCCGCACCTGGGCTACCAGAAGGTGGTACACATCGCCAACGCGTCCTACATCGACTACGCGTTGACCGTGAGCAAGGACTTCAGCGGCATCGTGCCCAGCATCGCCATCGTGGGCAGCGACGCCAACAAGTCGTTCTACGTGCCCGGTGGCGCCGCCAACAGCAACAAGTTCCTCGGCAAGTCGGGCGTCGTGCTCGGCGTCAAGTACAACTTCTGAAACCCAAGGAGACCAGGACCATGAAGATGGTGACCGCAATCGTCAAGCCGTTCAAGCTTGATGAAGTTCGTGAGGCCCTGAGCGGCATTGGCGTTCAAGGCATCACGGTGACCGAAGTCAAGGGCTTCGGGCGCCAGAAGGGCCACACCGAGCTGTACCGCGGTGCCGAGTACGTGGTCGACTTCCTGCCCAAGGTGAAGATCGAAGCCGCGGTCGACGACAGCATCGTCGAGCGCGTGATCGAGGCCATCGAGGCCTCGGCACGCACGGGCAAGATCGGTGACGGCAAGATCTTCGTCACCACGCTCGAACAGGTGGTGCGCATCCGCACCGGCGAAACCGGCAAAGACGCGCTGTAAAGGCGCGCTACCACGACGAGACACCCATCATGAAGAAACTCATCTCCATCCTCGCCCTGGGCATCGCTGCCCTGGGCTTTGCCGCTACGGCGCTGGCGCAGGCGCCGGCGGCGTCGGCACCCGAGGCGACGGCCTCGGCACCGGCGGGGCCCGCTGCGGCAGTTGCTGCGGCGCCGGCCGATGCGGCATCGGCAGCGGCGGCCGCACCGGCGGCTTCGGCCCCCGTGCCCAACAAGGGCGACGTGAGCTGGATGCTCGTGTCGACCCTGCTCGTGCTGATGATGGCCGTGCCCGGCCTGGCGCTGTTCTACGGCGGCCTGGTGCGCAGCAAGAACATGCTGTCGGTGCTGATGCAGGTGTTCGTCACCTTCTCGCTCATCAGCGTGCTGTGGTTCGTCTACGGCTACAGCCTGGCCTTTACCGAGGGCAACGCCTTCGTCGGCGGGCTGGACCGACTGTTCCTCAAGGGCGTCTTCGACCCGGCCAAGGGCGAGTTCGCGATGGCGGCCACCTTCAGCAAGGGCGTCTACATCCCGGAGATCGTGTTCGTGGTCTTCCAGGCCACCTTCGCGGCCATCACCTGCTGCCTGATCGTGGGCGCCTTTGCCGAGCGCATGAAGTTCAGCGCCGTGCTGCTGTTCATGGTGATCTGGTTCACCTTCAGCTACGCACCGATCGCGCACATGGTGTGGTTCTGGATGGGCCCGGACGCCTACAGCGGCAAGGAAGTGGTCGACGCCATGAACGCCAAGGCCGGCCTGATCTGGCAGTGGGGCGCGCTCGACTTCGCCGG
>JANPMR010000198.1:0-4171 GCA_031427055.1 Rubrivivax sp. | reverse complement strand
AGCCGCATCCGCCGCGAGACCATCGCCGCCGAAGACGTGCTGCACGACCTGGGCGCCATCAGCATGATGAGCAGCGACAGCCAGGCCATGGGCCGCGTCGGCGAGGTCATCATCCGCACCTGGCAGACGGCGCACAAGATGAAGGGCCAGCGCGGCAGCCTGCCGCAAGACAACGCACGCAACGACAACTTTCGCGTCAAGCGCTACATCGCCAAGTACACCATCAACCCGGCCATCGCCAACGGCATCAGCCACGAGGTCGGCAGCATCGAAGTCGGCAAGTGGGCCGACCTGGTGATCTGGCGGCCGGCCTTCTTCGGCGTCAAGCCCAGCCTGATCCTCAAGGGCGGCTTCATCGCCCACGCGCTGATGGGCGACGCCAATGCCAGCATCCCGACACCGCAGCCGGTGCACTACCGGCCGATGTTCGGCAGCTACGGCCGCCTGCTGCCGGCCACCAACCTGACATTCGTCAGCCAGACCGCAGCAGACAACGACATCGGCGATCAACTCGGCCTGCGGCGGCGGCTGTCGGCGGTCAGCAATTGCCGCAGCATCAAGAAGCCCGACATGGTGCACAACGGCTACCTGCCGGTGATGGAGATCGACCCGCAGACCTATCGCGTGCGCGCCGACGGCCAACTGCTCACCTGCGACCCGGCCACGGTGTTGCCGCTGGCGCAGAAGTACTTTCTGTTCTGACAGCCGCGCCGCGTCCACCATCGGTGCGACGCGCGCGCCCTGGTGCACGCGGCCCTCGACAAGCCTGTGGATTCCGAACTCTGGATGGGTGCCTAGCCTGCAGGCACCCAACCCAAGGAGGCTCGCATGTCCACCCGTCCCGACCCCATTCCTTCGCGTCGCCACGCCGTCGCCGCAGCGGCCAGTCTGTCCTTGCTGCTCGTCGCCTGCAGCGGCGGCCCCGATGACCCGCCGGCCGCAGCAGCGCCCGCGCCGACGATGCTCGTCGGCGTGGCAGCCCCCGGCGCGCCGATGGCCGGTGCGCGCATCAGCGTGGTCGACGCCGACGCCAGCACCACCGACCCCGCCGCCGTCACCGCTGCCGCCGACGGCAGCTTCAGCATCAACGTCTCGGGCCTGAAGGCACCCCTGGTGATCCAGGCCGCGGGCCTGGTCGACGGCTTGCAGACGTCCTTGGTCGCGGTCGTGCCGCAGCTCGATGCGCAGACCGACAACACAGCCAACGTGACGCCGCTCACGCACGCTGTGGCCTCGCTGATGGCACCCGCGGGCGACGCCATCGCGCTTGCCACGCCGGCAGCCATCGGCAGCCACATCACGGCGCAGAAGGTGGCCGACGCGACCCGGTTGGTCGTCAACACGCTGAACACCGACCTGTCGATTGCGCAGGCGCTGGGCGCCGGCTTCGATCCGCTGACGACGCGCTTCAAGGCCGACGGCAGCGGCATCGACGCCGTGCTCGACAAGCTGGCGGTGGAGGTCTCGGCCAGCGGGGTTGCGATCACCAACCTGACCGCGCCAGCGAGCGATGGCGGTGCGCCCACCAGCGTCAAGCTGACCGCGGCGCTGGCCGCCACGCCGGCCGCCGCGCCGACGCTGCCGGCCTCGCTGCCGGCCAGCGACTTGCCCAGCGCGGCCGAGCTGGCGGCCCTGGGCAAGAAGCTCGAGGACTGCCTGGCGCTGCCGGTGGCCAGCCGCGTCACGCGGGACGCCAGCGGCACGGCCACCGCCGTGCTTGGCATCTGCAACTACGCGCCCGCCAACTGGCGCAGCAACGGCCGCAACTGGGTCGAAGAACTGGGCCAGTTCACCTTCGCGCGCGACCAGTTCACCGGCGCCAAGCTCGGCCGCGCGGCGATTGCGCTGACGATGGCGGCGCCGCGCCACACCGACGCCAAGGTCTTCAAGCACCCCTACTGCAACGAGGCCACCTGCATCATCGCGCGCTGGCCAATGACGCTGCCCGGCGACCGCCTGTCACAGTCCGAGTGGGTGCTGGGCAAGGTGGCCGGTGCCTGGAACATCGTCGGCAACCAGCGGCCCTACCGCGCCCTCATCGAGTCGCGCCTGCAGCGCAAGATCGGCGTCAACCGCGACGGCGCCGGCACTGGCAGCACAGTCGACCCCTACTTCCTGAGCGACCGCTTCGAGTCGACGCTGCGGCTGAGCTTCGACCTGCGCCACGGCAACACCGCCAGCATCCGCGCCGTGCGCTTCAGCGGTCCGGGCTTGCCCGCCGAGGGCGTCGTGCAGTTCCGCTCGCAGCGCTGCGGCACCGATGACCGCATGGGCATCACCTACCAGAACGGCAGCACGCGGGTGTGGAACGCGAGCAGCTCGTTCCAGTTCTGGACCGGCGGCGCGACGACCGACTTCGTGCTCGACGCGGCCAGGCTCGACGGCACGCCGCTGGCCATGCCGCTGCCGGTGAACAACGGCACGACGACGCTGGCCTTCCAGGACTTCTCGCCTGCGCCGGTGGCCAACCAGGCCACGCTGATGCCGGCCTGGAGCGTCTACAAAATCGAGATCTTCCGCTTCGACGCGCTGTCGGACACACCCGACGAGGTGATCTACCTGCGCACCGGCACGGCGGCCGAGAACGCGGCCATGGGCACCACCAAGCCGTGGCCGACGCTGGCACCGAGCTTCATCGATGCTTACCTCAGGCCCGCGGCCGCCAGCGCCAGCGCGCTGACGACGCTGGCGCACACGTTGTCCTTCACGATCCCGGATGCGGCCTATGTCGTCTCGGGCTATGTGTTCGGCCAGGACTTCCTGACGACCACCAATGCCCAAGGCGAGAGAGCCAGCTATGGCTACCGCGCGCGGCTGGACATGCTGCCCACGCGCTACGGCGATCTCACGCTGACGGGCACCGAGTTGGTCAGTGGGCCCGCGGGTGCGGCGCTGTCGACGTCGACGCAAAACTCGGGCAGCAACCCCAACCCGCGCTGCACCGTCAACGCGGTGCCGGTGCTGACCGACAACATCAGCGACTACCGCGAAGTCGGCCTGGGCTTGCGCGGCGCGGACCGCAAGTTCTACAACGCGATCTGGTTCTGGGACAACTGACCGCTTGCGAAACGCTGGCCCGTGCGACGCTGCGGCGCCGCACGGGCATAGACTCGCGGTTCTCGAAAATTGCGGGCCGCCATGCTCATCGTCAACAAGCTGATTCCCCAAGGCCGCGGTCTCGCCGCCGTGCTTCTCAAGCGCGCCGCCACCATCGAGCTCGACTGGGACGTGCGCGCCAAAAGCCGCTTCGACGCCACCGACTCGGCCGGCCGCGTTCTGGGCGTCTTCCTGCCCCGCGGCACCGCCGTTCGTGGCGGCGATGTGCTGGTGACAGAGGACGGCTCGCTGGTCGTCGTCAAGGCCGCACCGCAGGCGGTGCTGGTGGTGCGCCACTGCGCCGAGCACGGCAGCCCGTTCGATCTGCTGCGCGCCGCCTATCACCTGGGCAACCGGCACGTTCAACTCGAACTGCAGGCCGACCACCTCAAGCTCGAGCCCGACCACGTGCTGGCCGCTCTGCTGCGCGCCATGCACCTGATCGTGAGCGAGGAGTCCACGGCCTTCGAGCCCGAGGCGGGCGCCTACGCCGCGACCAGCGCGGCGCACGATCACGGCCATGGCCATGGACACGAACACGGCCATGCCCACGATCAAGCTCACGACCACGCCAAAGACCCCACCCACGCGCCCGCCGCGCCGCGCGCCGCCATCCCGATCGCCGCCGCACCGGCGCCGCATGTGCATGGCCCGGGCTGCGGCCACGACCACGGTGACCACCACCACTGAGCCGCTGGCGAGCGCGACGCTGCTGCAGCTGATGTGGCTGGCCTCGCCCGCGCTGCCGGTGGGGGGCTTCAGCTACTCCGAAGGCCTGGAGTCAGCCGTCGAGGCCGGGCGCGTCGGCAACGAGGCGCAGGCCGGCGACTGGCTGCTGGCGCAGTTGCAGCTCGCCCTCGCAAGGTCAGACCTACCGGCATTGGCCGGGCTGTGCGCCGCCTGGCAGGGCCACGACGACGCGGCCGTCTGCGGCCTGAACGACTGGCTGGCGCAGACCCGCGAAACCGCCGAGCTGCGCGCGCAGTCGGCGCAGATGGGCCGCTCGCTGCTCGACTGGCTGCGCAATGGCGCCCATGCCGACGACGCCCGCCTGACGACGCTGGCCGCGCTGCGA
>JANPMR010000197.1:0-3414 GCA_031427055.1 Rubrivivax sp. | reverse complement strand
TCGCAGGTGATGCGCATCAACGAACATGTGCGCGTCGACGTGCTGTACGGGCGCTACTCGGGGCGCACGCAGGCCATTCTCGACCTCGTCGGGCTGATGCTGTTTGTGGTGCCGTCGATGCTGGTGATGATCCACTTCTCTTGGCCGCTATTCGTCAAGATGTACGGCAGTGGTGAGGTGTCGAGCAACGCCGGCGGGCTGATCCGCTGGCCTGCCATGCTGATGTTGCCACTGGGCTTCTCGCTGCTGCTGCTGCAGGCGCTGTCCGAGTCCATCAAGCGCCTGGCCTGGCTGCGGCACGAGTACGAGGGCGACTTCCACTACGAAAGGCCGCTGCAATGACGATGGACACCTTCGCGCCGCTGATGTTTGCGGCGCTCATCGTCGTGCTGCTGATCGGCTTTCCGGTAGCCTTCTCGCTCACCGCGCTGGGCCTGGGCTGCGGCTTCTTCGCAGTCCATATGGGCTGGTTCCCGGCCGCGTTCATGACGGCACTGCCGCTCAACGTGTTCGGCATCCTGTCCAACGAGCTGCTGCTGGCGATCCCGTTCTTCACGCTGATGGGCACCATCCTCGAGAAATGCGGTCTGGCCGAGGACATGCTCGACTCGATGGGCCAGCTCTTCGGCCCGGTGCGCGGCGGCCTGGGCTACTCGGTGATCATCGTCGGCTTCATCCTCGGTGCCATCACGGGCACGGTGGCCGGCCAAGTCATTGCGATGGCCATGATCTCGCTGCCGGTGATGATGCGCTGGGGCTACAACATGCGCTACTCGGCGGGTGTGCTGGCGGCCTCGGGCACCATCACGCAGCTGGTGCCGCCCTCGCTGGTGCTGATCGTGCTGGCCGACCAGCTCGGCAAGCCGGTGGGCGACATGTACAAGGGCGCCTGGGGGCCGTCGATCCTGCAGGTGCTGCTGTTCGCGCTGTACACCTTCCTGCTCTCGCGCATCAAGCCCGAGCACGTGCCGGGCGTGCCCAAAGAAGGCCGCACGCTGGACGGCTGGGCGCTGTGGAGCAAGTGCCTGCGCGGCATCATCCCGTCGGCCGTGCTGATCTTCACCGTGCTCGGCAGCATGGGCGGTCTGCCGGGCATCAACACGGCCATCGCCACGCCCACCGAGGCCGGCGCGATGGGCGCGGTGGGCGCCATGATCCTGGCCGCGATGCACCGGCGCATGAACTGGGAGCTGTTGCGCGGCGCCATGCTCGGCACCATGCGCATCACGGCGATGGTGGTGTTCATCCTCATCGGCTCGCGCGTGTTCTCGCTTGTCTTCCAGGGCGTGGACGGCGGCATCTGGATCGAGCACATGCTCAAGGGCCTGCCCGGCGGGCAGCTCGGCTTCCTCATCGCCGTCAACATCTTCATCTTCTTCCTGGCGTTCTTCCTCGACTTCTTCGAGATCGCCTTCATCATCATTCCGTTCCTGGCGCCGGTGGCCAACGCGCTGGGCATCGACCTGATCTGGTTTGGCGTCATGATCTGCGTGAACATGCAGACCAGCTTCATGCACCCGCCATTCGGCTTTGCGCTGTTCTACCTGCGAGGCATCGCCGACACGCTGTTCAAGAACGGCTCGCTGCCACGCAAGGTGGAGTCGAGCGACATCTACATGGGCGCCATCCCGTGGATCGTGATCCAGCTCATCCTGGTGGCGATCGTGATCTTCGTGCCGCAGACGGTGACGGTGTTCCTCGACAAGCCCAAGACGCTGGACATCGACAAGGCCGGCGAAATGATCCAACAGATGGACCGCCACAGTGGGCGGGCTGCGCCGATCGATCCCATGCAAGGATTGGCCGGGCCAGCAGAGCCAGCGTCGGGTGCCGCTGCCGCCGCTGAAGACCCGATGGAAGCCGTGCGTCGCGCGCTCGAACAGGACAAGAAGAAGTAGGCGTCACGCAGTCGCCACGGCGCCCACAAAGCAAGAGGGGCTGCGGTGTTGCCGCAGCCCCTCTTGTTTGGGTGAGGTGACTCGCAGCCCCGCCTGGGGCTGCGGGCTCAGAGCCTGGCGCTTTGCATGTAGTCGTCGAAGCCCGCTTCGGTAAAGCGGAACCAGAGGTTTACGTCGCGGCGGAAGGCCGAGTAGTCGTCGTAGACCTTCTTCCAGTTCGGGTTGGTGGCCGACAGTTCACTGTACAGGGCCATGGACTCCTTGAACGCCGCGTCCATGATGTCCTTGGGGAAGCGGACGAGCTTGGTGCCGCCGGCCACCAGGCGCTTCAGCGCAGACGCATTGCGACCGTCGTACTTGGCCTGCATGTCGGTGTGGGCGAAGGCCGCCGCGGCCTCCACGATGGCCTTGTACTCTGGCGACAGCGCCTCGTAGGCCTTGATGTTGACGTGCAAGTCGAGCTGGGGGCCACCTTCCCAATACCCGGGGTACATGTAGTACTGCGCCACCTTTTGGAAGCCCAGCTTCTCGTCATCGTAGGGTCCCACCCACTCGGCAGCATCGACCGTGCCTTTCTCGAGCGCGGCATAGATCTCGCCGCCGGGGATGTTGGCCGCCACCCCACCAATGCGCTCGAATACGCGGCCGCTGAAGCCGCCGGTGCGGAACTTCACACCCTTGACGTCCGCCAGCGACTTCACTTCCTTGCGCCACCAGCCGCCCATTTGCGCGCCGGTGTTGCCCATCGGGAAGCTGATGATGTTGTACTGCTTGTAGAACTCGCGCATCAGCTTCAGGCCGTTGCCTTCGTACATCCAGGCCGTCATCTGGCGGCTGTTAAGGCCAAACGGGATGGCGCAGCCCAGCGCAAAGGTCGGATCCTTGCCGAAGTAGTAGTAGGGCGCCGTGTTGGCGCACTCCACGGTGCCGGCTTGCAGCGCATCGACCGTGCCGAATGCCGGCACGATCTCGCCGGCGGCGTGGGTGGAGATCTGGAACTTGCCGCCGGTCATGTCGCTGACATGCTTGGCAAAGACGTCGGCCACACCGAACAGCGTGTCGAGTGACTTCGGGAACGACGAAGTCAGGCGCCATCGCAGGTTGGCCTGGGCGTGAACGATGGCCGGCGCGGCGCCGGCAGCCAGCACACTTGCCAGGCCGGCGCTTCTGACGAAGGAACGACGCTCCATGAGGATCTCCTGTGACGAACACATGTTGAAAAGACGGGTCGGGACGCGCGAAATTCTAGGTTTCGACGACCCACCCATCCGGCCGGGTTTTCCCGCTTGGGATTTGCGCAGTGGGGTTTCAGGCCGCGTGGCGGCGCGAGCGCAGGGCCGCTTTGCTCAAGAACCCGCGAGCTTCATGCGCGACACCAGCACCGAGCCCACCGTCTTGCTGCCCTGCGTGTAGGCATCGGCGCCGATGGCCGTGATGCGCCGGAACATGTCGCGCAATTGACCGGCGATCGTGACCTCATGCACCGGGTGCACGATCTGCCCGCCTTCGACCCAGA
>JANPMR010000196.1:0-11170 GCA_031427055.1 Rubrivivax sp. | reverse complement strand
AGTCGAGGTGGTCGCGCGTGAAGTTGGTGAACAGCGCCACCTGGATGCGCAGCGCCGCCATGCGCTGCTCGACGAGGCCGATCGACGAGGCCTCCATCGCGCAGGCCGCGAAGCCCTGGTCGACGAAGGAACGCAGCGTGCTGTGCAGCGTGACCGGGTCGGGCGTGGTCAGGCCGGTGGCTTCGATCTGGCCCGCGCCGCCATCCGCCCCGGCACGCGGCGGTTCACCTGCGCCCAGGGTGCCGATGACGCCGCAGCGCCGGCCCAGGGCCGAGAGCGCCTGCGCCAGCCACCAGGCGCTGCTGGTCTTGCCATTCGTGCCGGTAATGGCAGCGACCTGCAGCGCGGCGCTGGGCGAGCCGAACCAGGCGTCGGCGATGGCGCCGGTGGCCGCCTTCAAGCCCGGCAGCGCGGCCACGCGTTCGTCGTCGAAGCCGAACACGGCCGCGCCGTCGGCCTCGACCAGACAGGCGGCAGCGCCCGCCGCCAAGGCCGCCGGCACGAAGGCCCGGCCGTCCTGCGCGTAGCCCGGCCAGGCGATGAAGGCATCACCCGCCTGCACGGCGCGGCTGTCGGTGCGCAGCGCACCAACAAGCCGTGCAGCCAGCCAGCGCGACGCGTCCTCGGGCGAGGTCAGGATCTTCATCGCTGCGACCACCCCACCGACGAGGGCCACGCGCCGCAGGCGCAAGCCCGCCCCTCAAGCGGCAGCCGCGGAGCCGGCTTCGCCGGGCCGCTGGCTGCGCCCCCCTGGGGGGGAGCGCCGAAGGCGCTGCGGGGGGGGGCCATCAAATGCTCTCCTGTTCGGCCACTACGGGCTTGGCGTTGATCTGCGCCTTGACGTCGATGTCCGGCGCCACGTTCATCATGCGCAGCGTTTGCTGCACGACTTGGCTGAACACCGGCGCGGCCACGTCGCCGCCGTAGTAGATGCCCTTGCTGGGCTCGTCGACCATCACCGCCACCACGATGCGCGGGTGGGCCGCGGGCGCCAGGCCGACAAACCAGGCGCGGTACTTGGTGCCGTAGCTCTTGCCTTCCTGCTTGCGCGCGGTGCCGGTCTTGCCGCCCACCGAGTAGCCGATGGCCTGCGCCTTGGGCGCCGTGCCGCCGGGGCCGGCGGCCATGCGCAGCATCTCGCGCACCTGCTGCGCGGTGGCGGCCGTCATCACACGCGTGCCGGCCACGGGCGCGGCGCCGTCGCTCTGGCGCAGCAGCGTCACCGGGATCAGCTCGCCGTCGCGCGCGAACACACTGTAAGAGCGCGCCAGCTGGAACAGGCTGGCCGACAGGCCGTAGCCATAGCTCATGGTCGCCTGTTCAATCGGCCGCCAGGTCTTGTAGGGGCGCAGCCGGCCGGTGACGGCGCCGGGGAAATCGATGCGCGGCTTCTGGCCCAGGCCGATGGCGGTGTACATCTCCCACATCTCGCGCGGCGGGATCTGCATCGCGATCTTGACGGTGCCGACGTTGCTGGATTTCTGGATCACCTCGGCCACGGTGAGCACGCCGTGCGGGTGCGCGTCGGTGATGGTCGAGCCGGTGATGGTGATGCGGCCCGGCGCGGTGTCGATCGGTGTGGCCGGCGTCACCAGGCCCTTGTCGAGCGCCAGCGCGATGGTGAAGGGCTTCATCGTCGAGCCCGGCTCGAAGATGTCGGTGAGCGCCCGGTTGCGCAGTTGTGCGCCGCTCAGGTTGGCGCGGTTGGCGGGGTCGAAGCTGGGGTAGTTGGCCAGCGCCAGCACCTCGCCGGTCTGCACGTCGAGCACGACCACGCTGCCGGCGCGCGCGCCGTGCTGGTGCACCGCGTCGCGCACGCGCTGCCAGGCAAAGAACTGCACCTTGCTGTCGATGGCCAGCGTGATGTCGCGGCCGTTGACCGGGTTGGCGCGCTCGCCCACGTCCTCGATCACGCGGCCCAGGCGGTCGCGCACCACGGTGCGCTGGCCGGCCCGGCCGATCAGCTGGCTCTGGAAGCCAAGCTCGATGCCCTCCTGGCCGACATCGTCGACATTGGTGAAGCCCACCACGTGCGCCGCGGCCTCGCCCTCGGGGTAGCGGCGCTTGTACTCGCGCACCTCTTGCACGCCCTTCAGACCCAGCGCCTTGACCTGCTGCCAGGCCGGCTCTTCGATCAGGCGGCGCAGCATGACGGTGCCGGTGCCGTCGAGCTTGCCGTCGAGGTCGGCTGGCGACATGGCCAGCAGCCGGGCCAGCTCCAGGCGCTGCGCGCTGTGAGGGGAAAGGGCGGCGGCAAAGGTCTTGGCGTCGACCTGCAGCGAGGGCAGCGCCACGCTGGTGGCCAGCACGAGACCGTTGCGGTCGAGGATGCGGCCGCGGCTGGCGGGCAGCGGCTCGCGGTGCACGAAGCGCTTCTCGCCCTGCGCCTGGTAGAACTCGGTGGCCCAGATTTGCAGGTACACAGCGCGGCCCAGCAGCAGCAAGAAGGCCGCACCGACCAGAGCCACCACGAAGCGCGAACGCCACGGCGGCGTCTTGCTGGCCAGCAGCGGGCTGGTGGCGTAGTTGACGCTGCGCACGCTGGTGGGGATGTTGCTGCGGCTCATCGCGCAACCCCTGACGCGGCCGCGGCCGGGTCGATCACATAGGCCGTGACCGCGGGCGACGCGGTGCGCATCTGCAACTTCTCGCGCGCCACCTTCTCGACGCGCAGGTGCGTGGCCTGGGCCTGGCGCTCGGCGTCCAGGCGCTTGAACTCTGACTCGAGCTGCGTGCGCTCGCCGCGTGCGCGGTCGAGCTCGGCGAAGACCCGGCGCGATTCATACGCCGTGCGCACGAGCACCAGCGCGCTCAGCAGCAGCAGCGCGATCAACAGCATGTTCAGCCGCGTCACTGAACGACCTCGGTGCGCTCGGCCACGCGCAACACCGCCGAGCGAGAACGCGGGTTGCCGGCGATCTCGGCCGCGCTCGGCTTGATGCGCTCGATGCTGCGCAGCTTCATCGCCTTGGGCGGCGCCATCGGTGCGCGGCGGTCCACCACATCGCGGCTTTCGCGCGCGATGAAGGTCTTGACGATGCGGTCTTCCAGCGAATGGAAGGCGATCACCACCAGGCGGCCCTGCGGGGCCAGCAGCGCCAGCGCCGCGCTCAGGCCCTGTTGCAGCGCTTCAAGCTCTGCGTTGACATGAATCCGTAGAGCTTGAAACGTGCGCGTTGCAGGGTCCTGGCCCGGCTCGCGGGTCTTGACGGTGCGAGCCACGAGCGCGGCAAGCTCGCCGGTGCTTCGAACCGGATCCCCGCCTTCGCGGCGAGCGACAAGCGCCTTTGCAATCTGAAAAGCAAACCGTTCTTCGCCATGTTCACGAATCACCTCCTCGATCTGGCGCTGATCGGCGCGTTGCAAAAACTCGGCCGCCGTCTCGCCGCGCGTGGTGTCCATGCGCATGTCGAGCGGGGCGTCAAAACGAAAGCTGAAGCCGCGCGCGGGGTTGTCGATCTGCGGCGAGCTGATGCCCAGGTCGAGCAACACGCCCTGCACACGGGTGATGCCCAGCGCAGCCAGCTCGTGGGCCATGTCGCCAAAGCTGGCGTGGCAGATCGTGAAGCGCGCGTCGTCGATTTGCGCCGCCGCGGCCACGGCCTCGAGATCCTTGTCGAAGGCCACGAGGCGGCCGCCGGGGCCCAGGCGGGCCAGCACCGCACGCGAGTGGCCACCGCGGCCAAAGGTGCCGTCGACGTAGACGCCGTCGGCCTGCGTCACCAGGGCCTCGACGGCCTCGGTGAGCAGAACCGTGCGGTGCTGCAGGGCACCCGGTGCGCTCACCCGAGCACCAGGTTGCGCAGCACCTCGGGCCGGCCGGCGGCGATGAGGGCGGCCTCGCGCTCGTCGTAGCGGGCGCTGTCCCACAATTCGAAGTTCGAGCCCACGCCCATGAACTTGACCTCGCGCTCCAGCCCGGCCCAGGCCCGCAGCTCCGGCGGCACCAGCACGCGCGAGCCGCTGTCGATGTCGACATCGGTGGCGCTGCCCACGTACAGCCGGCGCCAGCCCTCGGCCTCGAGCGGCAGCTTCAGCAGGGCGGCCTCGAAGGCCTCCCACACCGGCAGCGGGTACAGCGAGAGGCAACCGTCGGGGTTCTTGGCGATCACCATGCGCCCAGCCACGGTGTCCATCAGGTACTCGCGATGGCGCGCCGGGACGGTGATACGCCCCTTGCCGTCCAACGTGAGTACCGGGCCGCCCCGGAACGCGAATGAAGTCACCAGCCCCCACAAAAGTGCACTTTTCCCCACTTTAACGGAGCAGGTGCGGGCGGTCAACGGTCAGGGGCAGGAAAATTCAATCAAATCAAGCACTTAGAGCGGAACTTGCAAGCGGCACAGAAGATTTATTCGTTCTGAATTAAGCACTTGGGCGAGGCACTGAAAGTGGTTTCTCAGGTCTGCAGGTTGAATCACGGTGGCGCTGGACTCCTGGAAAACGCAAACAAGTTGCGGCACAGGCCTGGTGAAGAATCGGCGCACCGGCGGCGCTGTGCCCGGCCGTCGGCACGATCGACCACGACGAGGAAGCCTGAACATGTCGAGCAAAGTGGGCCTGTCACTCAGCGACGAAGCCGCTGCCATCGCCAAAGCCCTGCTGCAGCGCTCACGCGCCATGCGCGAGGCCGCGCTCAGCCGCCGCGCAAGCCAGACGCGCAAGCCGGACTTCAGCGACACCACGCCAAGTCAGCATGCCGACTTTGCCGACACCGAGGCGCCGGCACACGGCGGCCGCGACTAGCGGCAGTGCAGGACAAGGACCCGCTTTGGAAGCTGCGCCACGCCATTGCTGGCGTCGGCTTGGCGTTGTTGATCGCGGTGTTGGCCGCAGCCATGGCCGGGGCCGCGCTGGGCGACTTGTTCGGCGGCGGCTACGGCACCCGCGTGGCGGTTTACTGCGCGCTGCTGCTGTACGTGGTGTTGGGCGCCGGCGTGCTCTTCGTCAAAGTGGCGCAACACGAGACCGCGCCGCTGTCGGCACGACGGGTCGTAATGTGGTTCGTCAGCCTGTGGCTGTGGCCGCTGCTGCTGGCTTCGCGGCGCAAGGCCTGACCGCGTCCCCGCTCAGTTCGACTGCATGATGCGCCGCCCCGACGCCGCCTGAACCGGCCGCGCGTTCATCGGGTAGATGCGTGCAAAGAGATCGATCTGCTCGGGCGCGGCCGTCACCGGCTGGCGCATCACCACCCACTGCACGCCCTCGCTGCACGGCGGCGTCGTCAGCGAGCCCATGTAGGTGAAGTAGCGCCGGTCGGCGGGCAGCAGTTCGCTGGCGTCGAGGGTCACTCTAGCCAGCGCTTCGTCGTTGCGCTCGAGCGGCAGGTTGTTCCACACGCGCTGCAGCACCGGGTGGGCCTGGCCCTTGTCGAAGAGCACGGCCACCACCGCCAGCCGGCCCTGTTCGTCCTGGTGCACAAGGTGCAGCGACATCTCGAATTGACGGCCGTCGATGCGCTCTTCGGACGGGCGGTGAAAGTGGAATTGCTTGAGCTCGAAGCGCCGGCCACCGACGTCGATGCTGTTGCCCGGCGGCACGTTGACCTGCACCGTGTGGCCGTTGTCGATGACGCCGAAGCGCACCGCCTGGTAGTCGAACTTGACCGGCTCGAGATCCACCGACAGGCCGCCGCGAATGTCGATCGGACTTTGGCGCTGGCCGTTGGCACAGAGTGAAAACTCGGGCTTGAGGCCGCCCCAGGTCTGCGGGCCGGCGGGGCCGCCGTAGGCCCAGTGCGGCGCCATGCCGTGGGCATCGCTGGCCTTGCCGGCAGCGCCATGGCTGGCGGCAGCGCGCGCGGCGGGCTTGGGTGCCGGTGTCGGCGCGGTCTTGGCCACGACGCGCAGGTCATTGGGACCAGAGACCTCGGTGGTCTTGGCGCCTGAGAGCTTCTCGGCCAGGCGCATGCGCAGCTGATCCATCGGATCAACTGGGGCTGCCGGTGCAACCGGCGCCGCCATCGGCACCCCCTTGCCCGCTGCCTCGTCGCTGGGGGTGGTGCGCACCGGTTTCACTGCCTTGGCCGCGGCCTTGGGCGCGCCATGATCAGCGCCGTCGGCGGCCCTCGCAGCCAGCGGAACGAGTAGAAATGCAATGAGAGCCGCCGAGGCGGCCGGAACGAGACGATGGGTTTTCATGGGACGGGCTCCTCGCCCTTTATCGGCGGGCGTGGTGGCCGACTTGAACCGGGCTCAGCTCAAGCGCGGCTTGACCCAGAGCCAGGCCAGCGCGCCAATGCCCATCATGCTGAGCGACGTGATCGCCAGCGCCGGCGCCGAGTTCATCACCAGCGGCGCGATCACGCCCGCAACCAGCGCATTGGCCAGGCTGCCGATGCAGGCCTGTATCGACGAAGCCATGCCGCGGCGCTCGGGCGCCTCGTCCAGCGCCAGCAGTGTCACCACAGGAACCATCAGCGCCCAGCCGAAGGAAAACACAGCCAGCGGCAGCAGCGCCCATAGCGGGTTCGCCTCGAACAGCAGATTGAGCGTGACGTTGACCAGCGAGGTCGCCAACATGATCAAGAAGCCATGCCGCACCTGATGCCGCGGCTTGATGCGCCCGGCCATCCGCCCCGACATGAAGGCGCCACCCATCATGCCGCCGACACTGAGCAAGAAGAACCAGAAGAACTGCGTCGGCGCCAGGCCCAGCACATCACCCAGATAGGCCGGCGCCGAAAGCACGTAGAGGAACAGGCCGTTGAAGGGCACGCCGCTGGCCAGCACCAGCATCAGGAAACGCGGGTTGCGCAGCAGCTCGGCATAGCCCCGCATCAGATGGCCGGCGCGGAAGGGCTGGCGCGCCGTGACGTGCAGCGACTCGGGCAGCCAACGCCAAGTGGCCGCACCGAGCAGGGCGCCCAGCGCCGCCAGCAGCCAGAAGATGGCGTGCCAGTCGCCATACACGAAGATCAGCCCGCCGATCAGCGGTGCCACGGCCGGCGCGACGCCGAAGAAGATCGTCACCTGCGACATCACGCGCTGGGCATCGGCCAGCGGAAACAGGTCGCGGATGATGGCGCGCGAAATCACCATGCCGGCGCCCGCGCTGACACCCTGCAGGGCGCGAAAGAACACCAGCTGACCGATCGTCTGCGACAGCGCGCAGCCCACCGAGGCCAGCGTGAACAGCGCGATGCCGGCCAGCAGTACCGGGCGGCGCCCGAAGCTGTCGGCCAGCGCGCCATGGAAGAGGTTCATGACCGCGAAGCCGAACAGGTAGCTCGACAGCGTCTGCTGCATCTGCACCGGCGTGGCGCCGATGGCCGCGGCGATGCCCGAAAACGCTGGCAGGTAGGTGTCGATCGAGAACGGACCGATCATGCCCATGCAGGCCAGCAGCAAAGCCAGCGTCCAGCGTGGGCCGCGCCAGAGGGTTGCCGCGTCGGGATTCATGGGGTCATGGGGTCGGGGCAGTGTAGTGGCGCCTTGCCAACGACACGCACGGCAAGGCCCCAACGGTGCTTCAATGCCGCCATGCAAGTTCTTCGCAGAACATGGTTGATCGGCGCCGCGGCCACGCTGGCGCTGCCGGCGCTGGCCTCGTCGCGCCGCGCGCTGTCGCCCATGACCGACGGCCCCTTCTACCCGCCGCGCGCCTGGCGCGAGCGCAGCGCCACCGACTGGGACGCCGATCTCACGCGGGTTGCTGCCGATGGCCGCACGCTCACGGCGCGTGGCGAGCATCTGGGCCTGCAGGCCGTGGTCGCCGACACCGGTGGACGGCTGATCGACGGCGCCGAGGTCGAGATCTGGCAGTGCGATGCGCTCGCCGCCTACCGCCACCCCGGCGTGGCCATCGAGCCGGGTCGCCAAGACGCCGGCTTTCAGGGCTTTGGCGCCGCGCGCAGCGACCGCCTGGGCACACTGCGCCTGCGCACCATCAAGCCCGTGCCCTACCCGGGCCGCACGCCACACATCCACGTCAAGCTGCGACACGCCAGCTTTGGCGAGTGGACATCGCAACTGTTCATCGCCGGCGACGCCGGCAACGCACGCGATTTTCTCTGGCGCGCCGTGCCCGCCGCCGACCGCGCCGCGCTCGAGATGCAATTGCTGGGCGCCAGCGCCGACAGCGGCCTGCGCTGGCAGGTTCAGCACACGCTGGTCGTGCCGGCCTGAATAAAGTGTGAAGCAAGCCGATAGGCCGGATTCTGTGCGGCCGAGCGGCTTGCGCCGCACGACCGTGACCGCCATTCCTCTGGGCCAAGGGTCACCCCCCGGCTCGGTGCTACCTACCCGCCGGCTCCGCGAGCCACGTCAACGCCGGCCTACTTGGTATTGCTGCGCGTAGAGATTGCCCGTTGCACCCGACGCCCGGACCACCCCCGAAGGGGTGTTTGCGGCACCGCTTGCGCGGCGCCGCATCCGGCCATCGACTCGTCTCTGTTGCTCTGATCCGCACCTCACGGTGGACAGCCGTTAGCTGCTACGCCGCTCTATGCAGTCCGGACCTTCCTCCAGTGCCGTGTTTCCACGCTCGCACCAGCGGCGGTCTGGCTTGCTTCACGGGGGCGATTATCGCCGCGGCACTCAACGCGTCGCAGCCGACTCCACGGACCGCATCAAACGCTGTCAGGTGTCTTGCCCCTGAGAGTGGGCAAGACAGGCGCGTTTGAATGCTCGACCCGCAACTAATCATGAAATAGGAATATCCAACGTTCCTTTTTCATGGTATTCAAGCTAGAATGCCGGGATGGAAATCGCCCGAACCCGGCTCCAGACGCAAGTGCGGTGCGCCTTGGCGCGCTCGCGGGCCGTCGTGCTTGCCGGCCCGCGCCAGAGCGGCAAGAGCACGCTGGCGGCCAGCCTGGTGACACGCGGTGGCGCGCGCTGGTTCGACCTCGAGAACCCGGTCGACCGCCAGCGCCTGGAGCAGCCCATGACGGCGCTGGCGGCACTGCAGGATTCGGCGCGCGCCGATGCCGGACCGATCGTGATCGACGAGGTGCAACTCGCGCCCGGGCTCTTTGCGGTGCTGCGGGTGCTGATCGACCGATCACCCGCCAATGGGCAGTTCCTCCTGCTCGGCAGCGCATCGCCAGCGCTGCTGCGCCAGACCGGCGAGTCGCTGCTCGGCCGTGTCGAGGTCATCGAGGTCGGCGGCTTCGACATCGAAGAAGTCAGCCCGGCGCGGCAAACCGCGCTCTGGCTGCGCGGCGGCTACCCGCGGTCCTTTCTCGCCGCGAATGACGCCGACAGCACGGTCTGGCGCACGCAGGCCATGCAGCGCCACGTCGAGTCCGACCTGCCGCAATTTGGCGTCAATGTGGCCGCGCCGGCCATGCTGCGCTTCTGGCGCATGCTGGCGCACTTCCACGGGCAGGTCTGGAACGCGGCCGATCCCGCGCGCTCGCTGGCCGTGTCCGAGCCCACGGTGCGCCGCTACCTCGACGTGCTGACACAGACCTTCATGGTGCGCCAGTTGCAGCCCTGGCACCAGAACCTGGGCAAGCGGCAGGTCAAGGCACCGAAGATCTACTTCCGCGACACCGGGCTGCTGCACACGCTGATGGGCGTGCCGACGCTGGACGCGCTGCTGGCGCACCCGCGCAGCGGCGCCAGTTGGGAAGGCTTTGCGCTCGAGCAGGTGCTGCGCGTCGCGCAGCCCGACGAGGCCTTCTTCTGGGCCACGCACAACGGTGCCGAGCTCGACCTGCTGCTGTTCAAGGACGGGCAGCGCATCGGCGTCGAATTCAAACGCGCCGACGCACCCAGGGTCACGCCATCGATGAACATCGCGATGCGCGACCTGCAACTCGATCGGCTATTCGTCGTCTACCCCGGCGTGCTTCGTTACCCGCTGGGCGCACGCATGGAGGCCGTGCCACTGTCTTCGCTGGTGTGAGGCCGGCGCACCACGCACGCTGCGGCCTGCGCTCGCACCCAAGGTGGAGGCTACGCGCGCCGTGCTTGCTGCGCAAGTGCGCGGCCCTGACGACGCCGTTATGTAGCGCGCTTGGCCGCAGCGCGATTGCGCACGGACGGTGACCTGGCGGCGGCTGTTCGACCGCCCATGTCGCATAATGTAGATTGAACTTTGAAACTTCAATCTGCAAACATGATCGTTCGTGAAGCCGAAGCCACCGCGCGCCGACTGGCGGCCGGCTTCCCGGTGGTCGCGATCACGGGACCGCGCCAATCGGGCAAGACCACGTTGGCGCGCGCCGTCTTCGCTGGCAAGCCGTACCTCACTCTCGAAGACCCCGACGAGCGTGAGCGCGCAGACGCCGACCCGCGCGCCTTCCTGGCCCGACTGGACCGCGGCGCGGTGATCGACGAGGCGCAGCGCTGCCCCGAGCTGTTTTCGTACCTGCAGGGCGTGGTCGACACACGCGGTCGCGTGGGCGAATTCGTGCTCGCCGGGTCGCAACAGTTCGGGCTGATGTCGCGCATCGGCCAGTCGCTGGCGGGCCGGGTCGGGCTGCTGCAGTTGCTGCCGCTGTCGGTGGCCGAACTGCACGCTGCCGGGCTTGCACCGGCCGGCATCGACGACCTGCTCTGGCGCGGCGGCTACCCGGCGCTTTATGGCGGCGGGCCACAGCCCGGCGACTGGTTGCCCAACTACGTGGCCACCTACGTCGAGCGTGACGTGCGCCAGTTGCTTGCCGTGCGCGACCTGTCGCAGTTCCAGCGCTTCGTGGCGATGTGCGCCGCGCGCAGCGGGCAGTTGCTGAACCTGTCGTCGCTGGCCGCCGATTGCGGCATCACGCATGTCACCGCGCGCGAGTGGCTGACCGTGCTGGAGGCGAGTTACCTGGTGCGCCTGCTGCCGCCGTACCACGTCAACTACGGCAAGCGCCTCGTCAAGACGCCCAAGCTGTACTTCGTGGATACGGCCTTGGCCGCTTGGCTCCTGGGCGTGCGCGATGCCGCCACCCTGGCCACGCATGCGATGCGCGGCGCCTTGTTCGAAACCTGGGTGCTCGGCGAGATCCTCAAGCACGAGTTCAACCGCGGCCGGCGCACCGAGCTCTGGTTCTGGCGCGACAGCATGGGCCACGAGGTCGACCTGTTGTTGCCGGTGGGGTCGCGTCTACAACCGGTGGAAGTCAAGTCGGGCACCACCTTCGCGGCCGACTGGCTGCGCTCCGCGCAGCGCTGGGCGGCGCTGGCCGGGGCGGATGCGCTGCCACCCATCATCGTCTACGGCGGCGAAGTCAGCT
>JANPMR010000195.1:0-3761 GCA_031427055.1 Rubrivivax sp. | reverse complement strand
GCGGCTCGCTCCACTTGGCAGACCGTCGTTTTGGTCTCTTGCATCATCGTCACGCTGTCGTAGCCGTAGGTGGTGGCGGTGTTGACGGCCTCGCCGCGCACGATGGGCGCGGCGCCTTCCGGATAGAAGGCCTTCATGTCGACGCCCTGCCAGTGGCCGGCAAAGTGATAAGGCATGAAGGTCGTCGTGCGGTCCACTCGCTCGGTCACCTGCGCCTTGACTTTGATGCGCGCCCCGGTGGGCGTGGTGACCCAGACGTCCTCGCCGTTGCGGATGCCGCGGTCATTGGCCGTTGCCGGGTTGATCTCGATGAACATGTTTTGCTGCAATTCGGCCAGGTAGCGGTTGGAGCGCGTCTCGTCACCGCCGCCCTCGTACTCGACCAGGCGACCGCTGGTCAGGATCAGCGGGAAGGTCTTGCCGATGTCCTTGTTTTGCTCCTGCACCGTCTTGAACAGTGTGGGCAGGCGCCAGAAGGCCTTGCGGTCGTCGTGCGTCGGGTACTTGGCCACCAGCTCCGGGCGGGTCGAGTACAGCGGCTCGCGGTGCTGCGGGATCGGGTCGGGGAAGTTCCAGACCACCGCGCGCGCCTTGGCGTTGCCGAAGGGGTGGCAACCGTGGTTCTTCATCGCCACGCGGATGATGCCGCCCGACGAATCGGTCTTCCAGTTCTTGCCTTCGGCCTTCTTCTGTTCGTCCTCGGTCAGCTCGCTCCACCAGCCCAGCTTCTTCAGCAGCAGGTGGTCGAACTCCGGGTAGCCGGTGGTCAGGTCGGCGCCCTTGGAGTGCGAACCATCGCCCGCCAGCAAGGACTGGCCCTCGCGCTCGACACCGAAGTTGGCGCGGAAGTTGCCGCCGCCTTCCATGACGTGCTGTGATGGGTCGTACAGGATGTGCGTGCCCGGGTGCTTCATCTCGGGGGTGCCGTAGCACGGCCAGGGCAGGCCGAAGTACTCGCCGTCGAGCTTGTAGCCGGTCTCCTTGTCGATGCCGCCCTTGGCGCGCAGCGTGTTGACGTCGAAGACATGCATGTTGCGCATGTGGGCCTTCAGGCGCTCGGGGCTCTGGCCCGTGTAGCCGATGGTCCAGACCGAACGGTTGATCTCGCGCAGGATGTCCTCTGGCGTGGGCTCGTCCAGGCCCTTGATCTTCTGCATCTTGTAGTTCTTGACCAGTTGCTCGGCAAAGCCGAGCTTCTGTGCCAGCTGGTACATGATCATGTGGTCGCTGCGCGATTCGTACAGCGGGTCCATGACCTTCTCGCGCCACTGCAGCGAGCGGTTGGACGCCGTCACCGAGCCGCTGGTCTCGAACTGCGTGCACGCCGGCAGCAGATAGACCGCTCGCTTGGGGTTCTGGTCCTCGGCCTTGCCCGGCATGGCCGCCATCGCCGCCGTCGCCGACGGAAACGGGTCGACCACGACCAGCAGGTCGAGCTTGTCCATCGCCTTCTTCAGGTCGAGGCCGCGCGTCTGCGAGTTGGGCGCATGGCCCCAATAGAACATGCCGCGCAGGTTGCTGGGCTGGTCGATCAACTCGTTCTTCTCGAGCACCGCATCAAACCAGCGCGAGATGGTCAAGCCCGGCTTGGTCATCATGCCCGGTGCGTACTGCTTCTTTATCCACTCGAAGTCGACACCCCAGGCCGCGGCGTAGTGCTTGAAGGCGCCTTCGGCAAGGCCGTAGTAGCCCGGCAGCGAATCGGGGTTGGGGCCGACGTCGGTGATGCCCTGCACGTTGTCGTGGCCGCGGAAGATGTTGGCGCCGCCACCGCTCTTGCCGATGTTGCCCAGCGCCAGTTGCAGCAGGCAAGAAGCCCGCACCATGGCGTTGCCGATGGTGTGCTGCGTGTGGCCCACGCACCAGACCAGCGTGCTCGGCCGGTTCTCGGCCATCGTCTTGGCCACCTGGTAGCAGGTGGCTTCGTCGACGCCGGATGCCTCGAACACCTTGTCGGGCGTCCACTTGGCCAGCACGTCCTCGCGCACCTTGTCCATGGCATAGACGCGGTCTTCAAGGTACTTCTTGTCTTCCCAGCCGTTCTTGAAGACGTGGTACAGCACGCCAAACAAGAAGGGGATGTCCGCCCCCGAGCGCATGCGCACGTACTGGTCGGCCTTGGCTGCCGTGCGGGTGAACCGAGGGTCCACCACGATCATCTTGCAGCCCTTTTCCTTGGCATGCAGCATATGCATCAAGGAGACAGGATGTGCCTCGGCAGCATTGCTGCCGATATACATCGCAGCCTTGCTGTTCTGCATGTCGTTGTACGAGTTGGTCATCGCACCGTAGCCCCACGTATTCGCCACACCGGCGACTGTCGTGGAGTGGCATATTCGTGCCTGGTGATCGCAGTTGTTACTGCCCCAGAGGGACATCCACTTTCTGAGCAGGTACCCCTGCTCGTTGTTGCTCTTGCAAGAACCCACGATGAAGATGCTGTCGGGCCCGCTTTCCTTGCGCAGCTCGAGCATCCGGGCGCCGATCTCGGTGAGCGCGACGTCCCAGCTGATGCGCTGGTACTTGCCGTCCACCAGCTTCATCGGGTACTTGAGCCGGAACTCGCCGCGCGAGTTGTCGCGCACCGCCGCACCCTTGGCGCAATGCGCGCCCAGGTTGATGGGCGAATCGAACACGGGCTCTTGGCGCACCCAGACGCCGTTTTCGACCACCGCGTCGATGGCACAGCCCACCGAGCAGTGCGTGCACACGGTGCGCTTGACCTCGATCTTGGCGCCGCCAGCGGCGCCGGACGCCGCGGCGTCGGCTGCGTCGGCCTTGCGCACCAGCGTCAGTTGGGATGCGGCCAGGCCAACGCCCACGCCCAGGCCGGAGCGGCGCAAGAACTTGCGCCGGTCCATCGTGGGGATTGCGCGCGATATGCCGCGCGCCAGACCGTCGACGAGTGCGCGGGACGACGACGTCGCCCCTTCACCCGCAGACTTGCGTGTCAACAACATGGTGCCTCCTGTCGGACGACGAGATGGGTTGGAGATGGGTGTGTCTGCCGGGCACTGCTAGACGCGGGCCGTGGCGTAGTAGCGCTTGACGTGTTCGGTGAGCCGGTAGCCGGTGCCTTCGGCGGGCTCGGGCAGCGCGGCGGCGGTCTGTGCGGGCGCTTTCGCGGCGCCGGGCAGCAGGGCCGCTGCAGCGGCCAGGGCGCCAGCAGCACCGGCTCCGGCAAAGACAGTGCGGCGATTGATCGCAACTACAGGTGGCGTGCTCATCGGACAAACTCCAGCGTGTGGGGCCCATGCAAGGGCCGACATAGGTCGCCCCTGATTAGCACCGATGGCAAACCCTGGTTCAAGGGGGTCGACCCTATCCGGTGCACGACAAGTTGTCGCGGCTTGGACAGGCGGGCCCATTTGGGCTGCCCTTGGTTCGCCGCGGCCCTTGCCGGCTGCTGATAATGGCCCGCATGCCTACCCCACTCGAGACGGCCCACTGACGTGATCATCGGAACTGCAGGGCACATCGACCATGGCAAGACCTCGCTCGTCAAGGCGCTGACGGGTGTCGACGCCGACCGCCTGAAAGAAGAAAAAGAGCGCGGCATCACCGTCGACCTGGGCTTTGCCTACCAGGCCCTGCCCGATGGCGACGTGCTGGGCTTTGTCGACGTGCCCGGCCACGAGAAGCTGGTGCGCAACATGCTGGCCGGCGCCACCGGCATCGACCACGTGATGCTGGTCATCGCCGCCGACGACGGCCCCATGCCGCAGACGCGCGAGCACTTGGCCATCCTGAGCCTGCTGGGG
>JANPMR010000194.1:0-1970 GCA_031427055.1 Rubrivivax sp. | reverse complement strand
CTGCGATGCTCGCCCCGGGGTCGCGCCGCCGAACTCGCTGCGTTCGCTGCGCTCACTGCGCTCAGACAGCCGCGGCGAGTCAGTTCACGAAGCGCGCTGCGCGCGCCGACCCCGGGCCTGCGCGTCTCGCCCACCCACAGTGTGCCCGCGCCGGGCACCGCCAGCCGCGAGGCACTTGTGTGGGCACTCGCCGCAAAGCGCGACCCGCCGACTGCAAAGGCGCGACCGCACAGGGCGCTGCGCGCGTGTGAGGCGCCGAGGAGCGCAGGGTTCATGGCCGCGCGCGCCAGCGCGCTTCGTAAACTGACTCGTCGCGGCTGTTTGAGCGCAGTGAGCGAAGCGAACGTAGCGAGTTCGGCGACGGGCCATGGACCCGAGCACCGCAGGGAAGCCGGCCGCAGGCCGGCCGCCTCAGTCGCGCGCAGCGCCCTGTGCGGGCGCGCCTTTGCCGCACCCAAGCCTCCAGAGCAGCCTTTGAATGTCTGCTTTGGGCCGGGTTGGACCATTCGGATGGATGCCAATGAACGCATTTGGGTATCACGCCGCTTGGGGCGGCCCGGCGCTGGCCTGAATGGAAACGGGCCGCCCTCAGGCGGCCCGCTGCACGAGCGCAGGGTTCAGCGGAACTTGTTTTGCGACACCGTCCGCAGGTCGCCGGGCAAGGTGCCGATGTAGTCGGCCATGGCACGCAATTCGGCGTTGCTGAATGGCTTGACCTGCCCGACCATGATCGGATTGGCGCGCCCGACATGGGCATTGCCTTCGGTCTTGTAGGCCTTGAGTGCGACATACAGGTAATCCGCATGCTGGCCGGCCAGCTTGGGGTAGCTGCCGTCAATGGGCTTGCTGAAGTTGGCGCCGTGGCAGGAGGCGCACGCGCCCTTGGCCAGCAAGGCGGCGACTGCGGCCGGCGCCGCGGGCGGCTGCGCCGGCAGCACGACGGCGACCGCGGGCCGGCCCTGCTTCTCGTAGAAGGCGGCGACATCGGCCATGTCCTGCTCGCTCAGCGAGCCGGCAACGGCGCGCATCGAGGCGTGCTTGCGCTCGCCCTTCTTGTAGGCGTTCAGCGCGGCGACGATGACGCTTGCGCCCTGGCCGGCAATCATCGGCACCTTGTGGATTTCCGGAAAACTGGCCTGGTAGCCCGGGATGCCGTGGCAGCCGATGCACATCGCCACCTTGGCCTCGCCGGCGGCCGCACTGGCGCGCTGAGCGGCTTGCGCGTGGGCGGCGGGAAAGGCGCCCGCAAGGGCCAGCAGCAGTGGAAGGAGCAGCGCTTTTTTCATGGACTGGAGGGTTGGCGTTCGGATCGGCGGGAGATTATAGGGGCCCACTTATACTGATCCGCACCCCTGCCGGTCACTCTGAAACCCCGACTGCGACCATGAAATTCGAAGGCTCCGCCCAGTACGTCGCCACCCACGATCTGATGCTGGCCGTCAACGCCGCCATCACGCTGCAACGCCCCCTGCTGGTCAAGGGCGAGCCCGGCACGGGCAAGACCATGCTCGCCGAAGAGGTGGCCGCCGCGCTGAAGATGCCGCTGCTGCAGTGGCACATCAAGAGCACCACCAAGGCGCAGCAGGGCCTGTACGAGTACGACGCGGTGAGCCGGCTGCGCGACAGCCAGATCGCCGACGCCGACAACGCCGCCAAGGTGCGCGACATCCGCAACTACATTGTTCGCGGCGTGTTGTGGCAGGCCTTCACCGCCGAGCAACCGGTGGCCTTGCTGATCGACGAGATCGACAAGGCCGACATCGAATTCCCGAACGACCTGCTGCGCGAAATCGACCGCATGGAGTTCTACGTCTACGAGACCCGCGAACTGGTCAAGGCGCGGCACCGGCCCGTCGTCTTCATCACCAGCAACAACGAGAAGGAGCTGCCCGACGCCTTCCTGCGGCGCTGTTTTTTCCACTACATCAAGTTCCCCGATGCGCAGACGATGAAAGACATCGTCGACGTTC
>JANPMR010000193.1:0-2896 GCA_031427055.1 Rubrivivax sp. | reverse complement strand
CTCGCGGCCCGTCAGGATGCGAACGGCCTGCGTGGCCAGGCCCTTGACGTAGCCGGCCAGATCGACCGTGGCAAACACGCCCGAGCGGTAGAGCGACTCGTGCAACTGCGCCATGGCGTGGATGCGGCCCTGCATGTCGGCCAGCACGCTGCGGGTGTCGGGCTGCGCGCTGCGCCCGGTTTCCAGCCGCAGCAGGCTGCTGATCACCTGCAGGTTGTTCTTGACGCGGTGGTGCACTTCCTTGAGAAGGGCTTGCTGTTCGGCCAGCGCGGTTTGCAGTTCGAGCTGCACTTGCTTGCGCGCGCTGATGTCGCTGACGGCCAGGCGCAGCACCGGGCGGGCGGCCGCGCGGCGATCGGGGCCGACGCCGACGCCGGGGTCACCGCTGTTCAGGTCGGGCGCCATCTTGGCGACCAGCTGGGCCCAGAAGATGCTGCCGTCGCCGCGCTGCATGTGCACCTCGATGGTGTGCGCCGTGTCGGCCCGCGCCACCGGCGCCGCCCTGGCCCGCACCGCAGTCCGTGTGCTGGCGGGCACGGCATCGGCCAACTCGCGGACCGGCAAGAGTTGCACGCACAGCCGGTAGAAATCGTCCTGATCGGGCGCGGCGACGCAGCGCGACAGCGGCTGCTTGAGCAGTGTGCCGCGCACCACACCCAGCAGTGTGGCCAGCGTCAGGTTGGCCTGCAGTACCAGCCCGGTTTCGCTGAGGCTGCAATAGCCCACCGGCGCCAGCTCGTACAGATCGAAGTAGTGGTCGCGCCAGGTCTCGGTCTGCTCCTGCGCGCGGCGCAGCTCGTCGTTCTGCATCTCGAGCTCGATCTGGTGCACCTGCAGTTCGTGCAGCAGCGCCTGCGTGGCCTCGGCCGTGGGCGGCGGGCCCATCGCGCCGGCCACGCCGGCCGCCGTGCCCGCGGCCCGGGCGCTGGCTTGAAGGTAGGCCGTTTCGGCCGCGGCGCGCCGCTCGGTGACGCTCACGGGGGGGCTTGCATGAGCGCTCATCAGAAGACCTCCATGCTGCGCATTGCGGTGCGAGCTTGCTTGGGGCGGCCCGGCGCGGCGCTCATGGCCGGCCTCTCGGGGTCGGGCGTTCGGTGGTGGCGATGGCATACACATGGCCAGTCGCGTCGAGCAGCGCGGTCGCGATCATCGAAATCTCGACGATCTGGCCCGTCTTGGTGAGGCGCTGCGTGCGGTAGGGCTCCAGGATGTCTGCGCGACTGAGCTGTCTCAATTTCTCAATTTCCTGCTCCCGCTGCGCGGGCGGGATGCGGTCGCGCACGTTCATCGCCAGCGCCTCGGCTTCGCTCCAGCCATACAAGCGCGCGGCACCCGGATTCCACGCCAGCGTGCGGCCGTCCAGATCCTTGACGGTGATGGCATCGTGCGCATCGCGCACCACCACCGCCAGCCGCAGCAGGTCGTTGGCATTGCGCAGCGCGTCGCGCGTCTGCACGATCTCGGTCACGTCCACGAACGTGATCACGGCGCCCTCGATCACGTTTTCGCGCGTGCGATAGGGCTGGATGCGCATCGCGTAGCTCTGGCCCTCGAGGGTCTGCACCTGCACCTCTTTGGACGCCAGCGTGTCGAGCACCGCCCGCACATCGGCCACCAGGCTGTTGTAGCCCACCAGATTCGAGACGATGTGGCCCACCGGCCGGCCGATGTCGGTGAGGATCAGGTTGATGATGGTGCCGGCCGCGGGCGTGAAGCGCAGGATGCGCAGCTGATGGTCGACGAACACCGTGCCGATGCCGGTGCCGGCGAGCAGGTTGTTCATGTCGTTGTTGGCGCGCGAGAGGTCGGTCACCTTGGTCTGCAACTCGGTGTTGACGGTGGCCAGCTCCTCGTTGACCGACTGCAATTCTTCCTTCGAGGTTTCCAGTTCCTCGTTGGTGGATTGCAGCTCTTCGTTGACGGACTGCATTTCTTCGTTCGACGACTTGAGCTCTTCGGTGGAGCTTTCCAGTTCCTCGTTGGTGCTCTGGAGATATTCCTCCTTGGCGCGGAGTTCGGCCTTGAGCGCGGCGATGCGCTCGGCGGCGTCCGGCGAAATGGTGCCGTGCGCCCCGGGCGCGAGGTCGTCGCCCGCGGCGAAGTCCGGCGCCGGCGCCGGGCCCGCCAGCGGCGCTTGCTCGAGAATGACCAGAAAGTGCGGCGCCTCAAGTGACGCGCCCGGGCCGGAGGTCACCGGCCGGATGGTGAGGTTGACGCTGGTGAAGTGGCCGTTGGTCTTGACGCGCAGGCCCGGGTGGACGACGGTGCCCTGGGTGCCCACCGCCTTGTGCAGGCCCGAGCTCAGCTCGCGGCGCAGGCCCTCGCGGGCCATCTTGAGGATGTTGTTGATGCCGGCCTCGCCGGGGCTGGGCTCGAGAAACATGCCGGTGCGGCCGTGCAGATAGAGGATGTCGCCGTGGGCGTTGACCAGCGCGCCGACGGCGATGACCTGCGCGAGCAGGGCCTGCTCGGTGGTTTCGCGCAGCGATCTGGCCCCGCTGGCCGCCGGCTTGGCGGCGCCGCGCTCTGCGGTCAAGCCGACCGATGCATCCATCGCGGTCAGGGGCGGCAGGAAGCGCCCGAGGGCCGCGCGCTGCTGGTCGTGCAGGTCATCCTTGCGCCGATAGAGCTTGGCCTTGCGGTCGATGGCGCCGAACAGGCCGTCAAACTCGCCCACGCCTTCGGAAGTGCCGAGGAACAAGGTGCCCTCTGGTTTCAGGGCATAGTGAAAGAGCGGGATGAGTTTTTTCTGCAGGGCCGTGCCCATGTAGATCAGCAGATTGCGGCAGCTGATGAGATCGAGCTTGGAGAAGGGCGGGTCCTTGATCACGTCCTGCTCGGAAAACACCAGCAGGTCGCGGATGCCCTTGTGAATGCGGTAGGCGCTGCCGTCGGC
>JANPMR010000192.1:0-5727 GCA_031427055.1 Rubrivivax sp. | reverse complement strand
GACAGCGTGTTGATGAGGATCTGCAAGCTCTTCTCGAGCGCTTCGCCGAGCGCTGCGAAGCCAGCCGTCGGCCGCTGTTGCTGCCACGCGTGCCCGATGCAAAACCACAGCAGCGCCGCCGCCGCGACGTAAAGCCCGCCTGGCGCCACGAAGGCGGCCATGAGGCCCAGGTACAGCGGCAGCAACGCGGCGTCGGTCAGCCACCAGCGCCGCCATTCACCGCGCCAGCCGGCGGCCAGCGCATCGAGCAGCAGCCCCAGCGTGAGCAGCACCACGCCGCCAGCCAGCGGGGCCATCAGCACCGTCAGCGGCGCGTCCAGCGGGTGCAGCCACAGGGCAGGCAGCAGGCCGTGCAGGCCGAACACGCTGCCGAACAGCAGCCCGAACACGGCCGCCGAGAGGCCGCCCACCATCAGCAGCCGGGCGATGGGCGAGCGCTCGCGCGCCCAGTAGCCGATGGCGGCGATCAGCAGGCCCTGACCGACGTCGCCGAACATGTAGCCAAACATCAGCGGCACGGCCACCGCCAGCACCGGGCTGGGGTCGGGCTCGGTGGCCGCGGGCATGCCCAGCGCGCGGCTGAAGAGCTCGAAGGGCCGCGCCCAGGCCGGGTTGTCCAGCAGCAGCGGCGCGGGTGCCTTGTGCGGCGCCGGCGCAAAGTGCAGCAGCGCGCGCGCGCCGCAGTCGTGCAGAGCGCGCGTCAGGCGCTCGCCCCGTGCGTCGCTTGACCAGCCGGTGATCCAGCACAGTCGTTCGCCGGCTTCGAGTGCGTGCACGTTTTTCGCCAGCCAGTGCAGCCGGTGCGCATCGCCCAGCGCGCGCGGCAGCGCGTGTTGCCGGTGCAAGGCCAGCAGCGTGGCTTGTGCGGCGGCGATGCGCGTTAGCAATGCCGCGCTGCGGGCCGCCGCCTCGCGGGTGTTGGCTTCAGCGTCGGCCTGCAGCCAGGCCGGCACCTTGTGCAGGCTGCCCTTGAGCGCCGTGACCGCCTGCGCCAGCGATTGCAGGGCTTCGGGCGTGGCGGTCACCAGGAACTGCAGGTCGTCGCCCATCGGCACCGGCGTGGCCAACAGATCGGCCTGTGCCGGCAGCACCGCTAGCGGGTCGACGCCGCTCGGCAGCACGCACAGGCGCACGCCCAGCCAGGGGCCGGCGGCGGCGAGCTGGGCCGTGTCGATGGCCCGCGGGTGCAGAGCCGGCAAGGCCTGCTGCCAGAGCTGCAGCTCCTGCTGCTCGGCCTGCGCGTGTTGCAGATCGCGGATGACCGGTTCGGCCTGCTGCGCCCAGGCGCGAATCGTGTCCAGGCTGCGCTGCAGCGCGGCTTGCGGCCGCTCAGGGAAGGCCGAGGGTTGGCACTGCGCGGTGGCCGGCCAGTAGGCCTGGTAGCGAGCCTGCCGGTCCTGGTACTGCACGAGCAGCGGCATCAACTCGGCCAGCGAATCGGGCATCGCCGTACCGGGCCGCGCCTCGAGCTCGACGGCACCGGTGCGCGCCAGCGCCTCGAGCACCAGCGTCGCGTCGTCACGCGCGGCCAGGATCTCGAACCAGCGGGCGGGGCGCGGGCGCAGCATCAGGCCACCATCCAGCGCGGAAACAGCGCGCGCCGCAGCAGCTCGGCACGCAGCCGTTCCAGGTCGAGCGCGCACAGCGCAAGGTGGATGAAGACGGCCGCCGGCCCCAGTGCCGAACGGCGCAACAGCAGCACCAGACGGGCGCGCAGCGCCGTACGCAGCAGCCAGCCGCGGTCTGGCGGCGCCGTGGCAAATGCGTGGCTGTGGTCGATCACCGTGCGGCGCAGTGCGGCCAGCGCGGCGTCAGCGTCGTCAGTGTCTTCGGCGTCCACGGCCGCGCGCGGCAGGCGGCGACGCCATTCGGCCAGCCAGGCGTCGCCCAGGGTTTGCGGCGCGGGCCAGGCCGAGGCCAGAGCTGCCCAAGGCCCATCGGTGCCAGCCAGCTCGGCGTGCCGTGTTGGCCCCTCGGCGCCGGCCAGCGCGCGCCAGCGCGGGTCACTCAGCATCCAGCTTTGGGGCGGCTCGCCGCGTGCCAGGTGCTGCAGCGGCGCCAGCTCGGGCAGCACGGCGCACCAGCTCACGGCGGCCTGCCAGGGCAGCGGCATCCAGGTGCTGGCTTCGTCGACCAGCGCCAGCCCATGGCCACGCAACGTCGACTCGATCTGCGCCGGCGCGCTGTCGGCCGCGATGCCCACCAGCCAGGGCCGCAGGGCGGTGCCGCGGGCGCGCTCGAGCACCGCGGCCAGGCCGCGCAGGGCCTCGATGGCACGCCAGCCAGGCTCGTCGATGCGCTGGCCGTGCCGTGCATGCACCCGGGCGTGGGCGTACTCAAGGCTGCCGCACTCGATCTTCATGGCGCGCCCCCGATCATTTCGCGCGCCACCGCGACCACCGCGCGCTGCAGCGCCGCTTGCTCATCGGCGCTCAGCGGGGCCGGCGCATCCAGACGCGAGGCCTCGGCGTCGATGTCGGCAAGGCGCGCCGCGCCTTCGCGCTGAAACGCGTCGACCACGGTGCAGATGCGTCGCTCGGTGCGCTCGGCCACTGCGCGGGCGCCGACGCGCGCCGCATCGGCGATGTGCAGCGTCTGCTGCCGCGCTTGCTCGATGGCCTGAACGGCGTCGGCCTCGGCGTGCAGCACGCGGGCGATGGCCGCATCGGCGGCGTGGCTGCGAGCGTCCGTGTCGACCATTGGCTTCACCGTGTTGTCCGCCCTCTTGGATCTCGGCGTCGCGTAGCGCCGACACCCTGGGTCCATTGCCGGCGGCGACCTCGTGGACAGATTAGCCCTTGCCCGGCGGCCGGCACTGATACGGGTCAACGAACTCGCGCGTTGCCGGGCGGCGCAAGGACTTGAGCCGCGACAAGCGGCTGTCACGATCGGTGCGGCATGATGGTGCACGGTCCATCGCACGTTTGCGGCGGCGCGGTCTGCGGCCTGAAACGGGGCGCGCAGGCAGAGAGCCCAGCCTTGAGCATTCGCCACCTCGACAGCCTGTTCGATCCGCACGCCGTGGCCGTTTTCGGCGCCTCGGACCGCCCCGCCAGTGTCGGCGCCACGGTCTGGCGCAACCTGCGGCTGGGCGGCTTTACCGGCACGCTGTACGCCGTCAACCCGCGGCGCAGCCAGGTCGGTGGCGAAGTGTCTTATCCGGATGTGGCCGCGCTGCCCGAGACGCCCGACCTGGCCGTGATCTGCACGCCGCCGGCCAGCGTGCCGGGGCTCATTGCGGCGCTGGGCAAACGCGGCACGCGCGCCGCCATCGTGCTGACGGCGGGGCTCGATGCGGCGCAAAAGCAGGCCATGCTGCAGGCCGCACGGCGCCACCTGCTGCGCATCGTCGGCCCCAACTGCCTGGGGCTGCTGGCGCCGCACATCGGCCTCAACGCCAGCTTTGCGCACGTGGCGGCGCAGCCGGGCTCGCTGGCGTTTGTGTCGCAGTCGGGCGCGCTGGTGACGGCGATGCTCGACTGGGCGCAGGGCCGCGGCATCGGCTTCTCGCAGTTCGTCTCGCTGGGCGAGCACGCCGACGTCGACTTTGGCGATCTGCTCGACTACCTGGCCAGCGACGTGCGCACGCGCGCCATCCTGCTCTACATCGAAAGCATCGAGGCGCCACGCAAGTTCATGTCGGCGGCGCGCGCCGCGGCACGCAACAAGCCGGTGATCGTGGTCAAGGCCGGGCGCACGGCGCAGGGCCAGCAGGCCGCGGCTTCGCACACCGGGGCGCTGGCCGGCAGCGACATCGTCTTCGACGCCGCCATCCGCCGCGCCGGCATGCTGCGCGTGGACACCCTGCAAGACCTCTTCACCGCGGCCGAGATGCTGTCGCACTTCCGCACCGTGGGTGCGGGCGGCCTGGGCGAAAGCGGCCCGCCCGACGGCAACCGGCTGACCCTGGTCACCAACGGCGGCGGCGCCGGTGTCATGGCCGCCGACGCCGCGGCGCAGGCCGGCGTCGAACTGGCGACGCTGTCACCCGAGCTGCTGCGTGCACTCGGCAGCGGGCTGCCCAAGAACTGGTCGCACGGCAACCCGGTGGACATCATTGGCGACGCGCCGGTCGAGCGCTACGTGCACACGCTGAAGACGCTGCTGGCCGACCCGGCGGCCGGCACGCTGCTGTTCATGCACGCACCCACCGCCATCGTGCCCAGTGCCGAGATCGCGGCGGCCTTGGTGCCACTGGCGCGGCCCGACGCGCATGCGCCGCATGCCCCGCTGCGCCTGCTGGGCTGCTGGCTGGGCGACGCCGCGGTGCGCGACGCGCGCTACACGTTCCGCGGCGCGGGCATCCCGTGCTACGAGACGCCCGAGCAGGCCGTGCGCGCCTTTGCGATGTTGCTCGACTACCGGCGCAACCAGGCCCAGCTGCTCGAGGCGCCGGCCGTGGCCGCCGACCGCGGCGCCGTGCCCGACCAGACGCTGGATCTGCCGCGCGTGCGCGCCGAGATCGAGCGCGTGCTGGCGGCCGGCCGTGAGTGGCTGACCGAGCCCGAGGCCAAGGCCGTGCTGCAGGCCTGTGGCATCCCGGTCGTCAGCACGCGTGTGGTGGGCGCCTCGGCGGCCGACGCGGTGGCCGCGGCGCAGGCCATCGGCTACCCGGTGGCGCTGAAGATCCTGTCGCCGCAGATCAGCCACAAGAGCGACGTCGGCGGCGTCGCGCTGGATCTCGAAGACGACACCGCGGTGCGCGTCGCTGTCACGTCGATGATGGGCCGCGTGCGCACGCGGCGGCCCGATGCCGAGGTGGCCGGCTTCACGGTGCAACGCATGGTGCGGCGGCCACGCGCCATCGAGCTCATCGTCGGCGCGCACATCGACCCGCTGTTCGGCCCGGTCATCCTGTTCGGCCAGGGCGGCACCGCGGTCGAGGTGGTGTCCGACCGGGCCGTGGCCTTGCCGCCGCTCAACGTGCCGCTGGCGCGCGCGCTGGTGGCGCGCACCCGCGTGGCGCGGCTGCTGGCCGGCTGGCGCGACGTGCCAGCGGCCGACCAGGGTGCCGTCCACGGTGTGCTGTGCACGCTGTCGCAACTGCTGGCCGAGGTGCCGCAGATCGCCGAGCTCGACATCAACCCGCTGCTGGCCGATGCCGACGGCGTGGTGGCGCTGGATGCGCGCATCCGCGTCAGCGCCGCGGCACCCGGCGGCGCGGGCCACTTCGCGATCCGGCCCTACCCGCGCGAGCTGATCGAGGTCGTGGCCTGGGCCGACCGCCAACTGACGCTGCGGCCGATCCGCCCTGAAGACGAAGCGCAGCACCTGGCGTTCCTGGGCCGGCTGGACCCGATCGACATCCGCATGCGCGTGTTCCACAGCCGCAAGACCATCGAGCGCAGCGAGCTGGCGCGGCTGACCCAGATCGACTACGAGCGCGAGATGGCCTTCGTCGCCACCGCCACAGCGCCCGAGGGCGGCGAAGAGACGCTGGGCGTGGTGCGCGCCAGCATCGACCCCGACAACATCGGCGCCGAGTTCGGCATCGTCGTGCGATCTGACCTCAAGGGCAGCGGCCTGGGCCAGCTGCTGATGGACAAGCTGATCGCCTACCTGCGTGGGCGCGGCACGCAGCAGCTGCATGCCACCGTGCTGCACGAGAACGAGCGCATGCTGGCGCTGGCCGACGACCTGGGCTTCACACGCGACGCCGTGCAGGACGAAGACAGCGTGGTGGCCCTGACGCTGCCGCTGGGCAAGCGTTCAGGCTGAAGCGGGCGC
>JANPMR010000191.1:0-5110 GCA_031427055.1 Rubrivivax sp. | reverse complement strand
GGTCAGCGTAGGCGCCAATACTGCGGTGAACCCTGTTCGGCAGGCGACCCTTGCTGTACCCAGCTGCAATAGCCCAGTCCCGCCGACTCAAAGATCCATACACAGCAGCATGGGCTGTCGCATGTGACTCTGCAATTTGTAGAACGTATTGCTTTGCGGCTGAAGCAGGTGGAATTGGCGGCTTCGGGGTATTGAGGCGTATTTTGCATTTGTACGGACTATTGGCGTACAATCTGAGCCTGAATCAACGCACACTTGTGCATTGGTTTCTTCCTTTGACAACCCTGAAAAGGCAACCATGCAAGCCACAACATCCACCCCAGACAAGGCACGTGGCGCTCGTCTCGAACGGCCAACGCCATCGCCGCACAGCACGCCGCGGCCGGCACCACGACGCTGCAGTTCGTCGACCACGTGCCGCACGCCGAGTTGCGCCGCCTGCGCACGCTGTGCCCCGGCGTCGAACTCGTGCAGGTGATCCACGTCACCGGCGAGACGTCGATCGACGAGGCCGTGGCGGTGGCGCCCTATGTCGACGCCATCCTGCTCGACTCGGGCAACCCGGCGCTGGCGGTCAAGCAGCTTGGCGGCACCGGTCGCACGCACGACTGGGCGCTCTCGCGCCGCATCCGCGACGCGGTGGCGCCGCTGCCGCTGTGGCTGGCCGGCGGGCTGCGGCCGCACAACGTGGGCCAGGCCATCGCCGCGGTGCGCCCGCATGGCCTGGACCTGTGCACCGGCGTGCGCCGCGATGGGCGTCTCGACGCCGCGCTGCTGGCCGACTTCATGGCCGCCGTGGTGGTGGCGACCGCGGCGGCCGGTACCGCGGCGGGCGTCGCGGCGCCCTCGCCGCGCTACCAGTCGTAGCTCGTCAGACCCGTCGCGGCCAGGTGGTGCACCTGCTCGCCGATCTGCACGCTGCGCTCGCGCCAGTACAGATGATCGGCATTGCCGGCTGCCGCGCCGAGCATCGGCCGCTCGGTCAGCGTGCGCGCGGCCAGATCGACCTCGAAGCGCTGCAGTCCGTGCGTCCAACCGTCATACGTCCAGCCGCTGCCGGCCGGCGCCAGATTGACTGGCAGCGCGATGCGCGCCACACCGTTCGTGACGAGGTAGTTCAGGCCGTGCCGGCTGAGGTCCAAGGCCGAAACGCTGGCCGCGCCGCCGAAGCGCTTGCCCGCCAGCAGGCGCGGCGCGGCGGCGTCGGCGACATCGAACAGCGCCACCTTCAGCCCCGTGACGCGGCCGCTGCTGTCGGCGTCGCGGCCCACGCCCAACAGCAGGCCGCCGTCCAGCGGGTACAGGCTCTCGGAGAAGCCCGCCAGTTCGAGCTCGCCCGCGATGCGCGGGTCGGCGGGGTTGGCCAGGTCCAGCACGTAAAGTGGGTCGGTGCGGCGGAAGGTGACGACGTAGCCGCGCGCGCCGACGAAGCGCACGCCGTAGACCTGCTCGCCGGGCTTGCCCAGCAGCGCCGGGCGCTGCGCGTTGGGCAGCGTGGCGACAGTCTGCAGGCTCTGGCCGCTGCTGCGTTCGCGCAGCACGCTGAGCTTGGCCGGTGAGGCCGGCACGCCGTTGCTGGCGTCCTGGATCGTGAACCAGCCGGCCATGCCGGTGTAGGTCAGCACGCGCAAGTCGCCCGCGTGTTCGCTGAGCCGGAAGGATTTGCGCTGCGTGTCCCAGCCCAGGTGGCCTTCGACCTGGCCCGAGCCGCGGTACTGCACGCCGCCGGCGGCAAGCGCGAACTTGTGCAGGTCGGTCTTGAAATCGGCCGGATAGAAGAATGACGCCGCCATGGAAAGCGGCTGGTACTCATAGCGCGTGGTCGCCAGGTACAGGCTGCTGGCCGTCATGTACAGCGCTTCGGTGCCCCCAGCAAAGCAGCGGCTCGTGCGCGCCAGGGTGGCCGAGCGCAGGTCGATCACCGTGATGGTGGTGAACGCGATGCCGAGCGACGCGTTGCCCGTCTGCACGTAGCAGTCGGTCTCGGCCACCAGCGGCTCGGCCGCGCCGCCGTTGCGCCGCACGCGCGGCAGCAGGTCGGCCGCGGTGAGGGCGGCGATGGTGGCTTCGCGTTGCGCGGCAGTGGCGCCGGCCGGCAGCGATTCGGCCACCAAGACCGGCCGGTGTGAGGTGACGAGGTAGAGCGCGTCGCCGACGCGGCGGCTGTCGACCAGGCTGCCGTCGAGGCTCAGGCGATCACCCGCTGCGGGCGCTGCCGGCGTGCTGACGTCAACGCGCTGCACCTCGACACGACTGCCCAGCATCTGCGGCGCGAAACCGCAGCCCGCGGGGCAGGCCTCGGCCGCGGTCAAGGGCACCCAGGCCTGGCTGATGACCGCCAGGCTGCGGCCGTCGGCGCTGAGGTGCATGCCATCACTGGACACATCCACCGCCGCGCCCGCCGCCAGCGACACAAAGCCCAGCGCCGATGCGCGGCCATCGGCGCCGCGCACATGGGCCTGCACGCGCAGCACCTGGGCGCCCTGCGGCTGCAGCGTGTAGAGGTGGCTGCCGTCGGTCTGCAGCAGGTCGGCCTCGTCGACGCCGTCCTCTTGCGCCAGCGGGCCCGAGCGCGCCGGCGCGGTGGCGCTGCTGCTTGCGGTGGGCGTGGGTGCCACCGTGGCCGGCGTGCCGTCGAACACGGCGCCCGGCGTCACCTGGCGCTGCGTCTGGCGCGCGCGCAGCTTGTCCTGCATCAGGCCCACCAGCTCGCCAGGCCGCGACACGGCCAGCGCCAGTTCGCGCTGCGCCGCGGGCGGCGTTTCGGTGCCGCCCCCGCCGCACGACGCCAGCGGCGTGAGCAGGGCCGCCGCCCCCAACAGGGCCAGTGCCTTGAGTAAAGAAAACTTCATGACAACCTCTTTGCAGAACTTTCGATGTGTGGGACAATATCCCACATGCACAAGGCCTGTCAAGCGCTTGATCGATGAGCACCCAGCCCACCCTGGTGCTTGACCGCGTGCTGCGCGCGTTGCAACCGCTGGTGCGCCTGCTGGTGCGCAATGGCGTCACCTACCCGGTGCTGGCGGCCGCACTCAAGCGCGTCTTTCTCGATGCCGCGCAGACTGAGCTGGCGGCGCGCCAGATGGCGGCCACCGACAGCGCCGTGACGCTGCTGTCGGGCGTGCACCGCCGCGACGTGCGCAACCTGACACGCGGCGCCGCCGCTGCCGCCGAGCCGCCGCCCGGGCCGCTGGGCTTGGCGGCGCAGATCGTCGCGCGCTGGATGAACGACCCCGCCTTTCACGGCGCTGATGGCCGGCCGGCCGCGCTGCCGCGCAGTGGGTCCGACGCCGAGTCCGAAACCGATCACGCCAGCTTCGACGCGCTGGTGGCCAGCGTCAGCAGCGACGTTCGGCCGCGCGCCGTTCTCGACGAACTGCTGCGCCTGGGGGTGGTCGTCGACACCGAGGCCGGTATCGCGCTCGAAGGCAGCGGCTTTGCGCCGCGCCAGGGCTTGCCCGAGTTGTCCTGGCTGATGGCGGCCAACCTGCACGACCACGCCGCCGCCGCGGTGGCCAACCTGCAAGGCGACGCCAACTTCCTTGAACAGGCCGTGTTCGTCGACCAGCTCACCGCCGCCTCGGCCGAGCAATTGCACAAGGTGTCGGCGCAGGCTTGGCGCGCCGCCTTCAAGACCGTGATGGGCCAGGCGCAGCAGCGCTTCGACCACGACGCCGCCACGGCCACCCCGGCCGAGCGCTGCCACCGCGCACGCTTTGGCGTGTACTTCTTCACCGAGCGCGAGGACTGACGCGATGAACCCGTCCGGCTTTGACTTCACCGGCACGCTGCGACGCCTGCGGCTGGCTGCGACGACCATGGCGC
Organism: Rubrivivax sp.; assembly: GCA_031427055.1. Taxonomy (GTDB): domain Bacteria; phylum Pseudomonadota; class Gammaproteobacteria; order Burkholderiales; family Burkholderiaceae_C; genus Rubrivivax. The sequence continues at coordinate 1,282 of JANPMR010000191.1, read as the reverse complement.
TGGCGCTGCTCGCCGCCGCCTGCGGCCCCGGCGTGGGCGGCACCGGCACCGGGCCGAGCGACAGCGCGCTGCCGGCCTTCAGCGCCGCTGCCGCCAACGTCTGCACTGGCGAGTTGGCCGCTCTGCTGGCCTGCGGCGGTTCGGGCGCCAGTTCGACTGCGCCTGCGGCCGGCAGCGCCGCAGTCGACTTCGCCGACCCGCTGCCGCCGCACCGCGTGGCGCTGCGCATCGAGGGCAACCGCGCCGAGCTGTCGGCGCCCTGCGCAGGCTTGCAGTTCAGCGGCGAGTGGGGCCAGATCGGCGGCCAGCCGGCGCGCTTCTACGGTCGCGTCGGCAGTGAACTGGCGACGCTGGTGGCCTTGCCGGCCGGCAGCGGCATCAGCGTGCAGGTGTTCGATGCCCGCGCTGTCAGCCTCTTCGGCCCGCAGGTCGTCGAGCGCCAGAGCGTCGCCGTGACGCCCGACTGCCGCTGAGAGCCCTCCAGGCCCGGGGCAGGCGTTCGCGACGAAACGCCAAATTCAAACAGCCTTCACCGCAGAGGAACAGCGTGACGCAGAGTTCCACAGAGGAATTCATGGTCTTACTCTGCGAACCTCTGCGTCCTCCGCTCCTCTGCGGTGAAGGCTTTGGTTCCTGTAGGGTTTTGCGCTACCGTCGCCGCCGATGTCCAGCCCGCAACCCGACACCACCGCCGCCACGCCAGCGCCTGTTTGCCCGAATTGCGGCGAGAACCTCGCCGGCTGGCAGGCCCAGCGCCCGCTGCGCTTCTGCCCCGCCTGTGGCCAGGAAGCGCGTGTGCGCGCGCCGCGCATGGGCGAGTTTTTGCAGCAGTTTGGCGGCGCCTATCTCGCCACCGAAGGCGCGTTGTGGCGCACGCTGCGCCTGCTGATGTGCAAGCCCGGCGAGCTGACCGCGCGCTACCTGGCCGGGCAGCGCAAGCACTTTGTGCTGCCGCTGCGGCTGTACCTGACGATCAGCGTCGTCATGCTGTTGGCGCTGCGCTTGTTCGGCGGCAGCGAGGTCAAGTTCAGCGCCGAGGACAGCGAGAAGATGGCGCGCAAAAAGCCCAACATCTCGTTCATGCGGTCCGGAGAAGGCACCGGGCTGGGCGTGCGCGACGGCGTCTTCTATTGCAAGAACTTTCCGGCCTGGGTGTGCAAGCGCGCCCAGCGCCGCATCGACATCGACCCCAAGGCGGTGGCGGGTGCCGTGGAGCAGTTTCGTGACCGCTTCGTCGGCAACCTGGGCGGCGCCATGTTCTTGCTGCTGCCGAGCTTTGCGC
>JANPMR010000190.1:0-24981 GCA_031427055.1 Rubrivivax sp. | reverse complement strand
TGAAGTCGCCGATCAGCAGTGCGTCGTTGCTGCCCGCCACCGCTTGCCGCTGCGCCGCGTAGCTGCGCAGGCGGTCGGCCTGCTGGGTGCGCAGCAGGTTCCAGCAGCCCTGGCCGTCGCCGGTGTCGTTGTTGCCCGCGTAGTCGGCGGCACCCGTGCCGGGGGCAACTGCCCTTGCTCTTGAGGTGGTTGACGAACAGCGTGAAGCGCTCGCCATTGGCAAGGCTGAAGGTCTGCGCCAGCGTGGGGCGGTTGTTGATCGCGTCGGTGTCGCTGTCGGCAGCGCCCGCGGTGCTCAGCCGGGACGGCTTGTAGATGATGGCGGTGCGGATGGCGTCAGTGCCGGTGCCCTGCGGCGGCAAGGCGGTGGTGACGTAGGTGCCCGCGCCGACCTGGGCGTTGAGCGCATCCACCAGGTTCTGCGCCGCGACGTTGCCGTTGTTCTGGATCTCCATCAGGCCCAGCACGTCGGCGTTCAGCGCCACCATGGCCTCGACGATCTTGGCGCGCTGGCGGCCGAACTCGGCGCTGTTGCCAGCACCGCGGCAGTTGCTGGCGCCGGTGCTGCCGCCCAGCGTGCAGCCCTGGCCGGTCTGGCCGCTGGCCGTCTCGCCATTGGTGAAGGTGGTGAAGTAGTTCAGCACGTTCATCGCGGCGATCTTGGTCTTGTCGTTGTCCAGGCCGGCCAGCGCCGCGGGGCGCGGGTTGGTGGCGAGGCCGTAGTCGATGACGCCCGTGATCGACGCGATCGTGTCGCCGGCCCGGCCCAATCCAGCCGCGCCCAGGTACGGGATGGGATTGGGGTTCTGCAAGCTGCTGCCGTCGTCCAGCAGGATGCGGCGGCGCGCGTTCTCGTCGGCCAGGGCGATGGCCTGGGGGGTGCCGGGGCGAAAGCGGTTGGTGGGGGTCTCCAGGCGACCGCCCACGGCCAAGGTGAGCTGTCCGTAACGACCCTGGAAGTAGTTCTGGTTGACCGTGAAGGGGCCGGTCAGCGTCACCAGCATGCCTTCATAGCGCTCCAGGTCGTCGTTCACGGCCTCGGGCAATGCGACCACGGTCGGCGTGATGACAAAGCCGCTGTTGACGAAAGTCACCGCGGTCACGGTGCTCAGCTCGGTAACGGTGTGGGCCGCGGTGTCGGCGCTGGTGCCGGTATTGAACTCGACCACTGTGCCCGTGACCTGCACCAGGTTGCCCAGCACCGCGGCCGGATGGACCGTGCTGCTGGTGAAGACGAAGATGCCGTCGGAGGTGGCCGGGTTGCCGTCGCCGACCAAGTCCTGCATGAAGAAGCCGTTGTTGTTGAGCCGGGTGACCACGCCGCTGACGATCACCACCTGGTTGACAAGCGGGCTGGTCGCGCCGGAGCCCTGGATGGCCGGAATCGTGGCGGCCAGAGGCGCCCCACCGCCACCGCCACCGCCACCGCCGGAACCGCCGCAGGCTTGTGGTGCTGCCGTGCTGTTGCGCGGCGCAGGTGTTGCGGCCGCGAAGTCAGCGGCGTTGTTGTTGGTGTCCTGGCAACTGTTGCCCGCAGTGGCGCGCAGCAACGCAGTGGTGTTCGAAGCCGCCGGCGCGGCAGCGGCCTCGCTGCAGTTGGCGGTGCCGAAGCCGACGAAGTCGACCACGCTGGTTCCGGGAATCGGGCAGGCGCCGGTGAGTGGCGTGCTGCTGTTGACCAGCGCCACCTTGCCGTTGGTGGCGCTCATGTTGGCGCTGCCGGTGGTGTTCGGTGTCGGCAGCGCAGCGCCGACGGCGCCACCGGATGCGAGTTGCACCAGGTAGTAGCCACCGGCCGGAATCGATCCCGACAACACCGCAGTGGCGTTCCAACTCGAGCCGGCGGTTGACGCGTACTGCACCGACCAGCCCGCGACGCTGACCGGCGCGTCGCCACTGTTGTGCAACTCGACGTAGTCATTGGCGTACGCCGCGCCGCTGTTGCCGCCGCCGCCGTAGACCTGGCTGATCATCACCGCGGCGGTTGCTGGCAGCGTGGCGGACAGCAGCGCCAGAGGAAGGGCCTGCGCTAGGCAGCGTTGGCTTATGCGGAACAGGTGCTGGCGGAGTTGCATGGGGGTCCTAGGGCGGATCAGGGCATTGCAGGAGCCGCGCGGCGCGGCTTGGCCGCGGGCGACACGAAAGCGCGGTGCGGCGGGTCAGCCGCGCCGGCGCAGCCGCCACGCCATCGTGGCCAGGCCGGCGAACAGCAGCGCAGCCGGGCCGGGCTCGGGCACCGCGGTCACCGATACCCTGAGGTTGTCGATGGCCAGGCCGTGGTCAGTGCCGGCGTCGTTGACCTCGGCCCAGCGCACCCAAAGCGTGTCTCCGGCGGCCCAGTTCGTCACCAGGGTGCCCCCGCGCCCCGGCACGGTGCCGGCGGTGTTGCCGTTGATGGCGCCGCCCGTGGCGGTGGTCACGGGCGATGCCCAGTCGAAACTGCCGCCGGGGCTGACCCACGTGCTCACTGCGGTGAAGCTGGCGCCGTAGCCGTACTGGAGGGTCATCGACTGCGCCGCGAGAGACGCGTTGCCGCCGTTGCGCCATTGCTCGCCGTCGAACTGCAGCGTGACGCTGTCGAAGGCGTTGCCGCTGGTGTTGGTCAGCGCCAGAGCGATCCAGCCCGTGAAACCGGTCGAACCCACGCCGCCGAACGCGCGCTCGGAACTTCCCGTGGTGCCATAGCTGTAGATCGCGCCGGTGTTGGACGTGCCGTCATTGGCCCGGTAGGTCGCCACCGCAACATTGGCGAGGTTGAACAGGCTCCAACCTGCCAAATTTGAGTCGTTCGTCCAGGCGTTGGCAGTCCCCGTCGCCGCCAAGCTGTCGAACGTCTCGCTGTAGGTGCTTGCCGGCGTAGCCAGGTTGATGGCCGCCACCGAAGGCAGCGCCACGAGCAGAGCCGGCAGGAACATCATCGATCGGGTCATCACAGGTTTCCTTGTTGATGGTGCGCATCCGGTGCAACCAACCGCGGCGGCTGGCGCTTGGCAGCGACCCTAAACGCCATGCATGAATCGTGCGTGAAATTCGATGCGCCGGGCTGCGGCACCCCCTGAGTCGCGGGGTGGGTATAGCCTGATCGACACCGAGCGAGCCGCTCAGGCCCCAAGCGCCAGCCGCAAAGGCCCGCTGCGCGCCCAGCTCGCGATCTCTTCCTGCAACAGAAAGACGGTGCGCGGATGGCTCTCGGCCCAGGCCAGGCTGTGCCCGATGTGCGCATCGCGGCCGCGCGCACGCAGGCTCAATGCCTGCGGATCGACAGCGCCGCGCGCGTGGCACTTGATGGCCGCCAGGCGCAGACACAGCACCTGCCAGGCAAAGGTCTCGCTGGCCAGTTGCGGCTCGATCTTGCGCAGCCCGCCGCGCTGCCCCAGCAGCAATTCGCCGATGCGCCGCTGCTGGCTTTGTGAGAAGCCTGGCGCGTCGATGTGCGTCATCAGATACGCGCTGTGGCGGTGGTGGTCGTGGTGCGAGACCATCTGGCCCATCTCATGCAGCGCGCAGCCCCAGGCCAGCTCGCGGCGGGTCTCGGCCTCGGCGTCAGGAATGGCGCTGTCGAACAGGGCCAGCGCCACCGAGGCGACACGCTCGGCCTGCCCCGTGTCGACGCCGAAGCGGCGCTGCAGCTCGGCCACCGAGGCGTCGCGCATGTCACCCGGCCGCTGGCGCTCACCGGCCAGTCGGCGATCGTGCAGGTCGATGATCACGCCCTGGCGCAGCGCGCCCTTGGCGGGCCACAGCGCCGAGATGCCGAAGTGCGCCGACAAGGTGTACAGGATGGCCAGCCCACCGGGCAGCACGGCACGCCGCTCGGGCTTGAGGCTGGGCAGGTCGATGCGCTCGAAGTGTCCGGCCTGCAGACAGCGCTCCATGCACCAGCGCAGGCCCTGCGGCGTGATGCGGCCATCGGTCACGCCCGCGGCCATCAAGACCTGCGACACCGCGCCGGCCGTGCCCGACGAGCCCAGCGCGCGCTGCCACAGCGCCGGCGCAAAGGACTGCAGGCCTTCCTCGAACTCGGCCCCGGCGGCCACCTGCGCACCGCGAAAGCCGGCCTCGCTGATGCGGCCGTCCGGAAAGAAGCGCATCGACAGGCTCACGCAGCCGACACCGAATGACTCGGCCACCCGCGGCACCGCGCCCTGGCCCAGGATCAGCTCGGTCGAGCGGCCCCCGATGTCGATCACCAGGCGCGGCTCGTCGCCCGGCTGCAGGTGGGCCACGCCGGCGTAGATCAGGCGCGCCTCTTCGCGGCCGGAGATTACTTCGACCGGATAGCCCAGCGCCTCTTGCGCGCGCAGCAAGAAGGCATTGCGGTTGCGTGCCTCGCGCAGCGTCTGCGTGGCCACGGCGCGCACCTGGCCGGGCGCGAAACCGGCCAGCCGGGCGGCAAAGCGGCGCAGGCAGGCCAGCCCGCGCTGCGCGGCCTCTTCGGTGAGCATGCCGTTGCTGTCGAGACCGGCGCCCAGGCGCACGGTCTCCTTGAGATAGTCGACGCGGCGGTAGCGCTGCTGGTGCACCTGGCCGATCTCGAGCCGGAAGCTGTTGGAGCCCATGTCGATGGCGGCCAGCGGTGCGGCGAGATTTGTTCTTGCGTCCATGGCTGATCGTACCCGTGGGCCTTGCGCAAGCCAGGCTTGACAGCGTCTGTACGATGGCCAGGGCGCGTCGGGCTCTGGGCCCTCGCGCCACACAGATGACTCTGTTCTACATCGTTCTGGCCACCGCCGCGGGTGGCGTTTTGTCGGTCGTGATCGCCGCATCGTTGACGCTGGCGGTGCTCGGCCGCCTGGTCAAGAGCCTGGTGAGCCTGTCGGCAGGGGTGCTGCTGGGCACGGCGCTGCTGCATGTGCTGCCCGAGGCCTTCGAGGGCAGCGCGCAGCCGCAGGCGCTGTTTGCCACCTTGCTCGGCGGGCTGCTGTTCTTCTGGCTGCTCGAGAAGGTCGAGCTGTACCGGCACGACCACCACCACGATGGCGACGGCCACGAGCACCATCACCACTCTGACGCCCAGCGCGCCGGCCGTGGCGGCTTGAGCGTGCTGGTGGGCGACACGGTGCACAACTTCTGCGACGGCGTGATCATTGCCACGGCCTTCCTGGCCGACCCCGGCCTGGGCGTTGTCACCGCGCTGGCCATCATGGCGCACGAGATCCCGCAAGAGGTGGGCGACTACATCGTGCTGCTCAACGCCGGCTTCACGCGCGGCCGGGCGCTGTTGTTCAACGCCCTGTCGGGGCTGGCGGCGGTGGTGGGCGGCGTGCTCGCCTACTACCTGATCGGGCCCTGGGCGGCCTTGCTGCCCTACCTGCTGGTGGTGGCCGCCAGCAGCTTCATCTACGTGGCCGTGGCCGACCTGCTGCCGCAGTTGCAGCAGCGCTTGTCATGGCGCGAGACGCTTTCGCAGGTGGCGTGGCTGGCGCTCGGGCTTGTGATCGTGCTGGTGGCGATGGTCGGGCTGCACGGCGCCGATCACTGAACGGGCCGCGCCAGAGCCCCGCGCAACTAGCGAACCACGAGCACCGGCAGCGTGCCGTGCGTCAGCACCTTCTGGGTCTCGCTGCCGAGCAGCAGCGCGCTCATGCCGCGCCGGCCATGCGATGCCATCACGATGAGGTCGCAGCCCTGCGCCTTGGCGTGGTCGAGGATGGCCTCCCACGGGTAGGTGGCTTCGACGGTGTGGCTCTGGCAGACCACGCCGGCCGCAGCCGCGGCGTCGGCGGCCCGCTTGACGCGAGCGGCGGCCACCTTCTGCTGGGCATCGAAAAACTCTTGCGGCGGCATCGGCTGGATCTCGGAGATGGCGCTGTAGGGGAAGGGTTCTTTCACCGCCAGCGCAAACAACTCGGCGCCGGCCAGCTTGGCCATGCCAACGGCGCACTGGAGCGCCTTGTCGGTGATCTCGGACCCGTCGGTGGGGAAGAGGATGCGCTTGAACATGGGGTCTCCTGGAAGTGGCCGTTGGGCAGCGCTCGGGCCGCCGTTTCGACGCCAGTGTTCCGCAACGGCAAGAACACCGCTTGACGCCGATCAAGCCAAGCGCCGACGCCCAGAGGCCTGACGCGCTGCCGTGCTCAGCCGCGTGCCACCGGGCGTGCCGGGTCACTGCACCACTCGCTCCACGAGCCTGGGTACAGGGTGCCCGGTTCGAGCCCGGCGTGGGCCATGGCCAGCAGGTTGTGGCAGGCCGTGACGCCCGATCCGCATTGGTGCACCACGCCATTGCCGCCCGTCGTCAGCGCCGCGAACTCGGCGCGCAGCTGCGCCGCCGGCTTGAAGCGGCCGTCGGGGAGCAGGTTGTCCTTGAAGGGGCGCGAGATCGCACCGGGGATGTGCCCGGCCACCGGATCGAGCGGTTCGACATCGCCGCGGTAGCGTTCGGCGGCGCGGGCGTCGAGCAGCGTCGTCTGGCCCAGGTGGGCCAGCAGTTCGTCGCTGCCGATGGTTGGCAGCGATTTGCCGCCGGCCGGGTACGGTGGCTGCGCGTGCGGCGTGGCCGCTGCATCGGTCAGCGCCAGGCCGGCCGCGCGCCAGGCTGCCTTGCCGCCGTCGAGCACGGCCACGTCCGCATGACCCAGCCAGCGCAGCAGCCACCAGGCGCGTGCCGCGTAGGGGCCGCCCTGGTCGTCGCAGGTGACGACGGTGACACCCGGCGCCACGCCCCAGCGGCCGGCGGTGGCCGCCAAGGTTTCACGCGGCGGTAGCGGGTGGCGGCCGTTGCGGCCGGTCTTCGCCCCGCACAAATCGCGGTCGAGGTGGGCGTACAGGGCCCCAGGCAGGTGTGCGACGTCAAAGGCGCGCTGGCCGGCGCCCGCGTCGCCGAGGTCGAAGCCGCAATCGAGCAGCACGACGGCCTCGCCCGCGGCCAGCCGGGCCTGCAGGCGATCGACAGAGATCAACACATCGTGAGTCATGGCCAGGGGCCTTTCTAAGTTTCGGTGGGTGGGGGTTCGCGTTGCGGCCTGGGGCCGCGCAGCATCGTGGCGGCCACGCCGGCGGCAACGATGAGCACCATGCCGGCCATCGCCATTGGTGTCACCGGGTCATCAAAGATCGCGACACCGAAGACAAAGCCGAACAGGATGCCCAGGTACTGCAGTGCCGCCACGCCCAGCGTGGCGCCCGTGGCGTAGGCGCTGGTCATCATCCACTGTGCGGCGGTGGCCAGCAGGCCGATGGCCAGCAGCAGGCCGGCGCCCTGCAGCGTGTGCGACTGCGGCCCGCCGGTGAGCGCCACGAGGGCACCACCTGCCACGACGCCGCTGGCCGAGAAATACAGCACCACGCGCTCGCCGGGCTCGCCGATGCGGCCCAGCGCCGAGACCTGCAGGTAGGCCATCGCCGCCAGCAGGCCGGACAGCAGCCCGACCACGCCATGCCAGAGCTGATCCTGCGCCAGCGTCGGGCGCAGCACCAGCGCCACGCCAGCAAAGCCGGCCAGCACGGCGGCCACGAGGCGGCCGTCGATGCCCTCGCGGGCCGGGCCCAGCAGCACCGCGCCGCCGATCAGGAAGAGGGCGATCCACACCGACGACATGTAGTTGAGCGTCATCGCCGTGCCCAGCGGCAGCCCGCCAATGGCATAGAACCACAGGCACAGCGCACAGGCGCCGGTCAGGCTGCGCCAGAAGTGCATGGCGGGCACGGTGGTGCGCCAGGCCACGCCGCGCCAGCGCATCACGGCGGCCATCAGCGCCAGGCCGATGATCGAACGGTAAAGCACGATTTCGCCCGCGCCGTAGCGCACCGACGCCAGCTTGACGCACACGCCCATGAGCGAAAACAGCAGCGAGGCGCAGACCATCAGCAACGGTGCGGACATGCGCGGCGGGCGGGCCACCGTGGCGCCAGATGCGGGCGGCTTCAGGGCGCGTCGCCGAGCGAGCCGATCTCGCGGCGGTACCACTCGTGGAAGTGCTGCATGCCATCTTCCATCGGGCTCTGGTAGGGCCCGGCGTCGTCGTCGCCGCGGCGCAGCAGGGCCTCGCGGCCGGCGTCCATGCGCAGGGCGATCTCGTCGTCCTCGACGCAGGTCTCCATGTAGGCGGCCTGCTGCGCCTGGACGAGTTCGCGCTCGAAGGACGCCACCTCTTCGGGGTAGTAGAACTCGACCATGTTGAGCGTCTTGCGCGGCCCCTGCGGGATCAGCGTGGAAACGACCAGCACGTGCGGGTACCACTCGACCATCACACCGGGGTAGTAGGTCAGCCAGATCGCGCCCTGCTCAGGTGGCGTGCCGCCACCAAAGCGCATCACGGCCTGCTGCCAGCGCTGGTAGACGGGTGAGCCCGCACTGGACAGCGCCTTGTTGATGCCTACCGTCTGCACCGAGTGGTGGCGGCCGAACTCCCAGCGCAGATCACTGCAGCTGACAAACTGGCCCAGCCCGGGGTGGAAGGGGCCGACGTGGTAGTCCTCGAGATAGACCTCGATGAAGGTCTTCCAGTTGTAGTCGCACTCGTGCAGGTGCACGCGGTCGAAGACGTAGCCGGAGAAGTCGATGGCGGCGCTGGGCCCCAGGCGCGCCAGGTCGGCGCCGACATCGCGATCGTTGCGCTCGAACAACAGGCCGCGCCAGTTCTGCAACGGGTAATTGCGCAGGTTCAGGCAGGGGTCTTGCTCGAAGTGCGGCGCGCCGATGAGCTGGCCGTGCAGATCGTAGGTCCAGCGGTGCAGCGGGCAAACCACATGCTGTGGCGTCGTGCCGCGACCCTTGAGCATCACGGCCTGGCGATGGCGGCAGACGTTGGAGATCAGCTCGACGCCGCTGGCGGTGCGCACCAGCGCCCGGCCATCGCCTTCCTGGGCTAGCGCGAGGTAGTCGCCCAGCTCGGGCACCGCCAGCTCATGCCCGACGTAACGGGGCGATTGCTGAAAGATGAGTGCCTGTTCGCGCTTGAACAGGTCGACGTCAAAGTAGCTGGAAACCGGAAGTTGTGAGCGGCTGCGCTCGAGGGCTTGAAGAGAGATGCTCAGGTCCGACATGATCCGACCGGATCCTCCTGGGGGACTGAAGACGAACCCGCCGCGCGGGTGAGGCTGGGCGAAGCGGGTTGCCGAGCCTGTGTCGCGCGGGATGCGCTGACCAGGGGCTCAGAATTCTAGCCGGCCGTGCAGGCGTACCTGGCGCCCGGCTGGCGGGTCGGCGTCAACCCCCTCGCACGCTGGATGCGCGGCATGGCCGGCAGGTCTCGATTGTCTAGAATCCTCGACTTGATTTCATCTTCTGAAATGCCGCGCAGCACCCACCCCGCCCCCAAGGAAACCCTCAGCTACGAACAGGCGCTGGCCGAGTTGGACCGCCTGGTGCAGCAGATGGAAGGTGGCCAGTTGCCGCTGGACCAGTTGCTCGACGGCTACCGCCGCGGCGCCGAACTGCTCAGCCTGTGCCGCGCCCGGCTGCAGGCCGTCGAGGACCAGGTCAAGCTGCTCGACGACGGCAAGCTGGTGCCCTGGAGCGGCACATGATCGACGCCGAAGTCTGGGCGCGCGACGAATTGGCGGCGGTCGAGGCGGCGCTGCAGGCCTGGGTGCCGGCGGACGCGCCGGCCGGCCTGGGTCAGGCCATGCGCTACGGCGTGCTCGACGGCGGCAAGCGCCTGCGCCCGCTGCTCGTGCTGGCCACCTGCCACGCCGTGGCCGGCGACCGCGCGGCCGCGATGCGCGCCGCGGTGGCGGTCGAGCTCATCCACGCTTACTCGCTGGTGCACGACGACATGCCGTGCATGGACAACGACGTGCTGCGCCGTGGCAAGCCCACCGTCCACGTCCGCTTCGGCCAGGCGCAGGCCATGCTGGCGGGTGACGCCATGCAGGCGCTGGCCTTCGAGGTGCTGACGCCGGGTGACGCGAGGCCGGCGGCCTTGCTGGCGCCCGTGACCGGCCTGCGGGCGCGCGCCGCAGGCCACGCCGGCATGGCCGGTGGCCAGGCGATCGACCTCGCCAGCATCGGCCACGCGCTGAACGAGACCCAGCTGCGCGACATGCATCAGCGCAAGACCGGCGCCTTGCTGCAGGCCAGCGTGCTGATGGGCGCAGCCTGCGGCGCACCGAGCCCGTCCACCTGGCAGGCCCTGTCCGGTTACGGCGCGGCCATCGGCATCGCCTTTCAGGTGGTCGACGACATCCTGGATGTCACCCAGGCCTCGGAAACCCTGGGCAAGACGGCCGGCAAGGACTCGGACCATAACAAGCCGACCTACGTCTCGGTGATGGGCCTGGACCGGGCGCGCGCCGCCGCCGAGGTGCTTCGCTTGCAGGCCCACGAGGCGCTGGCCGCCAGCGGCCTGGGCGCGGCAGCCAGGCTGCTGGCGGTGCTGGCCGACAAGGTCGTCGAACGGGACAATTGAAGCCATGCCCAATTTCTTGAAAAACATCAATTCGCCGGCCGACTTGCGCCGGCTGCCGCGCGCCGATCTCGACGCCGTGGCGAAAGAGTTGCGCGATTTCGTGCTCAACACCGTCAGTCAGACCGGCGGCCACCTGGGCAGCAATCTGGGCACGGTCGAGCTCACGGTGGCGCTGCACTACGTGTTCAACACGCCGCACGACCGCATCGTGTGGGACGTCGGCCACCAGACCTATCCGCACAAGGTGCTGACCGGCCGGCGCGAGCGCATGCACACGCTGCGCCAGCTGGGCGGCATCGGCGGCTTTCCGCGCCGCGACGAGAGCGAGTACGACACCTTCGGCACGGCGCACAGTTCCACCTCCATCAGCGCCGCCCTGGGCATGGCGCTGGCGTCCAAGCTCAAGGGCGAGGACCGCAAGGCGGTGGCCGTGATCGGTGACGGCGCCATGAGCGCCGGCATGGCCTTCGAGGCCCTGAACAACGCCGGTGTCAGCCACGCCGGCATCAATGCCGACATCCTGGTGGTGCTCAACGACAACGACATGTCGATCAGCCCGCCCGTCGGCGCGCTCAACAAGTACCTGGCGCGCCTCATGAGCGGCCAGTTCTACGCCAGTGCCCGCGAAGGCGTGAAGGGCGTGCTCAAGGTTGCGCCGCCGCTGTTCGAGCTGGCGCGGCGCTTCGAAGAGCACGCCAAGGGCATGGTCGTGCCCGGCACCATTTTCGAGGAAGTCGGCTTCAACTCCGTCGGCCCGATCGACGGCCACGACCTCGACTCCTTGATCCCGACGCTTGAGAACCTGCGCGCCAAGCGCGGCCCGCAATTCCTGCACGTCGTCACCAAGAAGGGCTACGGCTACAAGCTGGCCGAGGCCGACCCGGTCAAGTACCACGCCGCCAGCGGCAAGTTCGACCCGGCGCTGGGCTTCCCCAAGAGCGTGCCCAGCAAGCCCACCTTCACCCAGGTTTTCGGGCAGTGGCTGTGCGACATGGCCGAGGCCGACCCGCGCTTGGTGGGCATCACGCCGGCCATGCGCGAGGGCTCGGGCATGGTCGAGTTCCACAAGCGTTTTCCGAAGCGTTATCACGATGTCGGCATTGCCGAGCAGCACGCGGTGACCTTCGCCGCTGGCATGGCCTGCGAAGGCCTGAAGCCGGTGGTGGCGATCTACAGCACCTTCTTGCAGCGCGGCTACGACCAGATGATTCACGACGTGGCGATCCAGAACCTGCCGGTGGTGTTTGCGCTCGACCGCGCCGGCCTGGTGGGCGCCGATGGCGCGACCCACGCCGGCGCTTACGACATCGCTTACGTGCGCTGCATTCCCAACTGCAGCATGCTCACGCCCAGCGACGAGAACGAGTGCCGGCAGGCGCTGACCACGGCCTTTCGTCAGAACCACCCGGTGGCGGTGCGCTACCCGCGCGGCAGCGGCACCGGCGTGGCCATCGACGCGGCACTGACCGAATGGCCCTGGGGCCGCGGCGTGGTGCGCCGGCGCGGCCAACGGCTGGCCATCTTGGCCTTCGGCACGCTGCTGCAGCCGGCCCTGGTGGCGGCCGAGCGGCTGGGCGCCACGGTGGCCGACATGCGCTTTGCCAAGCCGCTGGACGAAGACCTGGTGCTCGAGCTGGCACGCACCCACGACGGCCTGATCACGGTGGAAGAAGGCTGCATCATGGGCGGCGCCGGCAGCGCGGTGCTCGAGTGCCTGGCGGCCCACGATGTGCAGGCGCCGGTGCTGCAACTGGGCCTGCCCGACACCTTCATCGAACACGGCGATCCCGCCAAACTCTTGTCGCAATGCGGGCTGGACGCGGCGGGCCTCGAGGCCTCGATCCTGAAGCGCTTTGGCAGCCGGCCCATCCTGGCCGCGGCCAACGCCTGATTCAAGCCGATTGAGCGCTGTCGTGTAAACCGCGCGACCCTGTCGGCGCGCAAACGCTGGCATGCTGCGATGACCCGTTTCCATCCGAGCCCCTGCGGCGCACGCGCCGCGCAGCGGCCGACCCCATGACCAAGCCCACCGATTCACTTCACATCCCGGACACGCAAAGCGCCAGCGACGAGCGCCACCTGGCCATCCAGCGCGTCGGCATCCGCGACATCCGCTACCCGCTGCAGTTGCGGGTGGCCGGCGCCGTGCAGTCGACTGCGGCGCTGTGGGCGCTGGATGTGGCGCTGCCGGCCGAGAAGAAGGGCACGCACATGTCGCGCCTGGTGGCCTGGCTGGACGAGCTTGATGTGCCGCTCGACGCCGCCACGCTGCGCCAGCGCCACGCCGCGATGCTCGACAAGCTGGGCGCGCAAGAGGGCCGCATCGAGGCGGCGTTTTCTTTCTTCCTGCGCAAGCGCGCGCCGGTCTCCGGTGTGAGCAGCCTGCTCGACTACCAGGGCCGCTGGATCGCCGAGACGCGCGGTGGTGCCACCGCGCTGTGGGCCGAGGTGGCGGTGCCGGTGAAGAGCCTGTGCCCCTGCTCGAAGGAGATCTCGGAGTACGGCGCGCACAACCAACGCTCGCGGGTCACCATCCGCGTCGAGCTCTTGCAGCCCATCGAGTGGCACGAGCTGGTGCGCTTCGCCGAAGAGGCCGCGTCCAGCGAGCTGTGGCCGCTGCTCAAGCGCGCCGACGAGAAGTGGGTCACCGAGCACGCCTACGAGAACCCCAAGTTCGTCGAAGACCTCGTGCGCGACGTGGCGCTGGGCCTCAACGCCGACGCCCGCGTCGGCCGCTACGTGGTGGATGTCGAGAACTTCGAGTCCATCCACAACCACAGCGCCTGCGCCCGCATCGAGCGCGCATAGCCCGGCACCGGCGGCGCCGCGGGCGCCAGGCCTTCAGTCCACCGGTGATGGCAGGTCGTCGATGCGCGCTTCGAGAATGGGCCCGCCGTCTTCGACATTGATGTGCTCGCCGACACGCAGCCCCGCCGCTTCGAGCAGCCCGCGCAGCAGCTGCGCGGGCTCGGCCACGCTGCCGATGGCGGCCTGCGCGGCGGCGGGCAAGAACGAGGTGTACAGCGGATGGCGGGGCAGCAACGGTGCGACGTGGCTGCGCCAGTCGGGGCCGTGTGCGGCGGCCGCGGCGGTGGGGTCGCCGGCGTAGAAGTGCCGGCCCAGGCCGTTCCAGAAGGGCGACTGCCCGGCGCTGTCGCGCGGCCCGGGCAGTTCGGCAATCAGCCGCTCACCAAAGGCTGCGCGGTTGGCGTGCAGGTGCTGGCGCGCCGCTTGCAGCAGCGCGCGCAGCACGTCAGCCTGCGCTTGAACGGTCGCGCCCGCCCGCAGCCAGGCGATGTCCGTCAGCTCGCTGCTGCCCGTGTGGTCGTGGCCGAGCAGCAAGGTGCGTTGCTGGTGGAACAGGCCGAGCTCGCGCGCCGCGTGGACGACGCAGCCCAGGTGGTACGACACCCGGGGCAGTTGCATGCCGATGCGCGTGCGCAGGCGCAGCGTGCCGAGCGGCTGGCCTTGGTCGTCGAAGGCCAGCCAGACTTGGTCTTCGGGTGGGTTGATCGGTGCCGCGTCGCGGGCCAGCAGGGCGGCCAGCGCGGGCAGGTCGGCGGCGGTGGCCGGCCGGATGTGCGGTGTCGTCATGCGAGTTCTCCGTCGAGCGCGGCCACGCGCAGGCCGCTGCTCGCGTCGGTGCGCAGTTGCTGTGCGGTGTCGGCATCCAGTGGCCAGGCGCCCGCCACGCCAGACGCGCGGCGCAGCACGGCGCGAAAGCCGCTGCTGCGCGCCGTGGCCACCAGGTGCCAGGGGCCATTGGACGGCGCCGCGTTCGTCGACGGCTGCCAGCCGCAGCGGCGCGAGCGTGCCACGGTCTTGAGCATGGCCACGCGGGCGTCGACGGTGGGCCCGCCATCGAAGATGTCGACATAGGTCTCGGTGTCGAAGCCCTCGTCGAGCAGGATCGAGAACGGCAGTTCGGCCACCGGATGCAACTGGCCGATGGCCCACTGCGCCTGCTCCGGCAGCAGCGGCACGTAGATCGGCGCCTGCGGCATCAGCTCGGCGATGAAGGCCTTGTTGCGCCCGCCCGTGAGGCGCTCGACCTGCGGATAGCTCATGGCGAAGAAACGGCTGCCCACGGCGTCCCAGAACGGGCAGCGGCCGGCTTCGTCCGACAGGCCCGGGCTCTCGGCCGCGATGCGGTCAGAGAAGCGGGCGGCGAACTCGGCAATGAAGAGCAGCCGCGCGCGTGACAGCAGTTGCGGCGCGGCCGTGTGCTCATAGGCCGGCTCGATGTAGAACGAGGTCAGCAGCGTGTAGCCGGTGAGGTCGTGGCACAGGTGCAGCGTGTGGATGCGGTTGGACGCGCCCAGCGCGGCGCTGGCGTGGACGATCATCTCGTTGCGGTAGCTGTAGAAGCGGTCGGCAAAACCGGCGCTGGCCGCGATGCCGCTGGTGCCGATGACGCGGCCGCTGCTCAGGTCTTCGACGACGAAGAGGTAGATTTCCTCGCCGCTGCTGTCGTCGGTGGCGGCGAAGGCCTGCGCCGAGCGCTCCAGCTTGTCCAGCAGCACGGCGCGGTCGGCCGGCAGTGTGGTGATGCCGGTGGCGCTGGCCGCGGCGATGCGCTCGAAGGCGTCCAGGTCTTCGGGCCCGGCTGCGCGCAAGAGCAGGTCGTGCGGGTTCATGCGGTCTCCTGTGTCGGATGTGCCGGCGCGGTGGCGGCGCCTGGCGTGTCGTGGTCGCGCCAGGCGGCAGCGCGCTGGCTGCGCTCCTCGCGTGGCGTGCGCCCAAATCGGGCGCGGTAGGCGTTGCTGAAGTGCGAGCCCGAGCTGAAGCCGCAGCCCAGGCCGATCTGCAGGATCGACTGGCTGGTCTGCTGCAGCAGACGGCGTGCACGCGCCAGTCGCAGTTCGGCGTAGTAACGGCTGGGCAGCTCGTCGAGGTGCTGCTTGAAGAGGCGCTCTAGCTGGCGGCGCGAGACGCCCACCAGGCGCGCAATGTCTTCGGTGGGCAGGGGCTCGCCGAGATTGGCTTCCATCAGCGACACGGCTTCGGTGAGCTTGGCGCTGCCGGCGCCCGCGCGCGCCGCCACGGGCGCGATCTGCCTTTCGTCGGCGGCGCGCACGCGCTCCAGGCCCAGGTGCGCGGCCACGCCCAATGCCACGCGCTCGCCGTGGCGCTGGCCCAGCCAGGCCATCATCATGTCCACGCTGGCGGTGGCGCCGGTGCAGCTCAGGCGGCCGCGGTCGACCTCGTAGACCTTGGACGAGACCACCACGTCGGCGTGCGACTCGGCCAGTTGTTGCCCCAGCGCCCAGTGCAGCGTGGCCCGGTGCCCGCCCAGCAAGCCGGCTTGCGCCAGTACGGCGGCGCCTGTGCCGATGCCGCCCAGCAGCCGGCCTGCCGCGCCGTGCTCGCGCAGCCGGGCATGCAGCTCGGCGTGGCCGTCGCGCAGCGGGTCGGGGTAGGGCAGGTCGCTGACGACGAACAGTGCGTCCAGCGAAGGCACCTGGTTCAGTGCGTGCGCCAGTGCGTGTGCCGGCGCCACCACCGTGCCGCAGGCCGCGCGCACGGCGCGGCCGTCCAGCGACAGGGTCACGCTGCTGTAGACCGGGCGCTCGAGCACCTCATTGGCAGCGGCCAGCGCCTCGAGCGCGCCCCCCAGCGCGAGCAGCGAAAAGCGTGGCAGCAGCAGGAAGCCGTGGCGCTGTTCGTGGATCACGCTACTTCTTCAACTCCGCGCCATAGACGTCGAAGTCGAAGTACTTGTCGTTGATCTTCTTGTAGCTGCCGTCGGCGCGGATGGCGGCCAAAGCCTCGTTCAGCCGCGCCTGCAGTGCCTTGTCGCCCTTGCGCACGGCAATGCCGGCGCCGATGCCGAAGAAGACCGGGTCGTCGAACGCGGGCCCGCGGAAAGCGTAGCCCTTGCCAGCAGGCGTCTTGATGAAGCCCTGGTCGGCGGCCACCGAATCGACCAGCGTGGCGTCGATGCGGCCGCTGACGAGATCGAGGAAGACCTCGTCTTGCTTGGCGTAGCGCACGATCTCGCTGCCCTTGAAGGTGGCGGTCGCGAAGCGATCGTGAATGGTGGTGCGCTGGACGCCGATCTTGCGGCCCTTCAGGCCCGCCGCAGTGGCCTCGAAAGTGGCGTTGGCGCGCGTCAGCAGGCGGGCTGGCGTGCTGTAGTACTTGTCGCTGAAGTCCACCGCCTTGAGCCGCTCGGGCGTGATCGACATGCTGGCCACGATGGCGTCGAACTTCTTCGCCCGCAGCGCCGGAATCATGGCGTCGAACTCGGCCTGCACCTGCACGCAGTCGAGCTTCATCTTGGCGCACAGCGCGTTGGCGATGTCGATGTCGAAGCCCTTGATCTTGCCGTCGGCGCCCATCTCGCTGAAGGGCGGATAGGCACCTTCGACGGCGATGCGCAGCTTGCCGTCCTGCTGGGCAGAGCTGAGGGTGGGCGCGATGGCCAGCAGGGCGGCGAAGAGCAGGGCGGCGAGCTTCATGGCGGCTTCTCGGTTTGAGGGCTTGGCGGAGTCGGCACGTACAGCGGGCGCTGCACCCGCACTGGCACGATATCCAATCTGACGCCGCTCAGGGTGTAGGCCGTGGGTTGGGTGCTGAGCCAGCCGCGCGTGCCGGCGTCCACCCACAGGCGCCACTCGAAGCCGAGATCGGGCGCGGGGTCGTCGGCCAGCGGCTCGGCGGCGAAGGCCAGGCCGCGCAACTCACGCTGGTCGCTGTCCACCAGCCGGGCCATGGCGCCGACGATCATCGCGTCGCCAAGTATGTCGGCGTAGAAAGCCGGGCCCCGGTGGTAGCCCTGGTGGCCGGCGGCCAGCGGCTGCAGCAGCGTGCCAGCGCGGCGCGCCGGCGAGGGCAGCAGCTCGCGCGTCCTGAGGTCGAAACGGTCGCCGGCTTCCAGCCAATGCAGCCGTGCGCCGGCGAGGTTGAACTCACGCTGTGCGGCCTGCCGTGTAGCGCCCGCCAGGTCAGCGATGAGCACGCCGCGGCCACCGATGACCTCGATCTCCGAGCCCCGGAACACCGCTGCCGAATCTTCCTCGACCGCCACACCCACCGGCACGCCGCGAGCCTGCAGCAGCGGCAGCAGGCGCGCGATGCGGCCGCGCTTGACGGCGTGCTGGTCGACAATCACCTCGGCCGGCGTGAAGCCCAGACCCAGGCCCCACTCCTGGCCCTCGCGCAGGCGACCCTTCATCACCGCCAGCGGGTCGGGCGCATCACGAAACACCACGCTGCTCTGCACCGCGGCGCCGGCGCTGCTGCCAGCGACCACGCCGCCGGCGCGCCAGACCTCGCGCATGGCTTCGAGCAAGGGCGTCGTGCGGCCGTGCGGCTGCAGCAGGTCGAGTAGGCGCGCCTGGGCGCCGCCGGTCATGTAGATGCCGCGACAGGCGCGCACGCGCTGCAGCCACTGCGGGTCGGCGACGGCCGCCGCGACATCTTGCCCGGCGATGCGCGGGCCGACGCGGATGTGCTCGCCGCGCGCGCCGTGGCGTCCCAGATTGGCGGCCACCGCGGCGGCCGACACGTCGGGCTCGCCAGAGGCCGCCGTGAAGACACTGAAGCAGGCGCCCGGCCCGCCAGCCAGTTGCACCAGGCGTTGCCACACGGCGGTGTTGCCATCTTGCAAGGCGCCGCCAATGGCGACGGTCACGCCTTGCGCCTGCGCCGTCGCAGTGCCCATCGCGCACAGCAGCAGCGCGCCAGCGCACCGCAGCAGGGCGTCTTGAAAGTGAAGGCTTCGCATGGGCGCCGATCTTGTCATCGAAGCCGCAACACCCAGGCCTGGCGACTTGGGGCCAAGCGACGCCGACTTGCCAAACCGCGACCGGCGCTCCTTTGCCCGGTAGGCAAGGGCAGGGCCGGTCCCTAGAGTGCGCCGCAACCGGTACTCACCGTGCCTTGCTGTCACCCGAACCAGGAACCTGCATGAACCATTCGCACCTGACCCTCAAGCCCATCGCCCGTGCCGCCGCGGCGGCGCTGGTGCTGGCCTCCATTGCCGCGCATGCGCAGCAAGAGCAGCGCGTCGAAATCACCGGCTCGTCGATCAAGCGCGTGGCCAGCGAGACCGCGCTGCCCGTGCAGGTCATCCGCCGCGAGGACATCGAGAAGTCGGGCGTCACCACCGCGGCCGAGCTGCTCAAGAACATCAGCGCCAGCGCCGCGCAATTGACCGACGGCGCCAGCATCAGCGACAACACCGGCGGCCAGCGCGGCTTCAACGGCGCCAACCTGCGCGGCCTGGGCGTGTCGAGCACCCTGGTGCTGCTCAACGGCCGGCGCATGGCCAACTTTGCGTCGCCGGGTGACTCGGCTGGCGTCGACCTGAACAGCATCCCGGCCGGCGCCATCCAGCGCGTCGAGGTGCTCAAGGACGGCGCATCCGCCATCTATGGCACCGACGCCATCGGCGGCGTCATCAACTTCATCACGCGCCAGGACTACCAGGGCGTGGACATCGGCGCCTATGCCATGCGCACGCAGGACGGCGGCGCCGGCAAGACCACCGGCACGATCAGCGCCGGCCTGGGCAACATCGCCAAGGACCGCTTCAACGTCTTCGGCGTGCTCGACGTGCAAAAGCTCGACCCGCTGCGCTCGACCCAGCGCGACTTCATTCAAGAGCGCCCGCTGGCCAGCACGGTGCCCTTCTACCTGTCCAGCCGCCCGTACCCGGGCAACATCCGCCTGCAGAGCAACACGACGCGCCGCGCGGCGCAACTGGCCGCCGTCAATGCCGCCGGCTACACCTTCAGCGGCGGGCCCTTCAACCAGCGCACCATCAACTTCTCGGCGCCCACCTGCAACCCGCCGGCCTCGGTCTACACCACCGTCATCGGCACCCAGGCCTGCGGCTACGACTACATGGCCGACACCGAGATCTACCCGAGGTCGGACAAGGTCTCTTTCCTGGGCCGCGGCGTGTTCCAGATCAACGCCGACACGCAGGTCTTTGCCGAGCTGCTCAAGTCGACTGCCAAGACCAAGTACGTGCTGTCGCCCAACCCGACCACGCTGACCGGCGTGACCTGGAGCCAGATCAACAGCTACCTGCCGCGCCCCGTCACCGAGGCCAACAACTACACGTTTGACATCCGCTTTCGCGCCACCGAGGCCGGTAACCGCAGCAACGAGGTGACCAGCGACGCCACGCGCGTGGTGCTGGGCTTGAGCGGCAGCCTGGGCAAGGACTGGGACTACACGGTCGCCATCAACAAGGCCGACAACAGCACCAAAGACCGCTACGTCAACGGCTACTTCAAGTTTGCCGAGTTCGATGCCGGCGTGCGCACCGGCAGCATCAACCCGTTCGGGCCTTCGTCGGCAGCCGGCAAGACGCTGATCGAATCGCTGCGCATCGACGACGTGGCGCGCCAGTCCAAGGGTTCGACCGAGGCGGTGGACGGCAAGATCACAGGCTCGCTGGCCGAGCTGCCGGGCGGCAGCCTGGGCGTGGCGGTGGGCGTCGAATTGCGCCGTGAATCGCAAGACTTCACGCCCTCGGCGCTGCTCATCAGCAACAACATCGCTGGCGACCGCCGCGCCTCGCTGGGCAACACGCCCGACCCGACGATCATCGCCACCAGCAACTCGCGCAACATTGTCTCGGCCTATGGCGAGCTGAGCGCGCCGCTGAGCAAGCAGCTCGAGCTGCAGGCTGCGCTGCGCTTCGACAAGTACGACAAGATCGGCAGCACGGTCAACCCCAAGCTCGGCGTTCGCTGGCAGCCCAGCACCAAGGTCCTGGTGCGTGGCTCGGCGGGCACGGGCTTTCGCGCGCCGTCCTTCAGCGAGCTGTACCGGCCCACGGTCAACGGCACCAGCCCGGCCTTCATCGAAGACTCGTTGCTCGGCTTCGACCAGTGGCCCACCACCAAGCAGGCCAATCCCGAGCTCAAGCCCGAGAAGAGCAAGCAGTTCTCGCTGGGCATCGTGGTCGAGCCGGTGCGCGACGTCAGCCTGAGCGTCGACTACTGGAACATCCGCAAGACCGACGTCATCAGCGACCTGTACGAGAAGACCATCCTGGCCAACCCGACGCGCTACGCGGCCTACATCACGCGCGACGCCTTCGACACACCCACCGTGCTGCTGAGGAAAGAAAACCAGGGCAAGCTGCAGACCTCGGGCATCGACGTCGAGCTCAACTACCGCGGTGCGGCCACGTCCGTGGGCCGCTTCGGTGCCAACTTCAGCGGCACCTACATCATGGAATACAAGCGGCAGTTCGGCGCCCTTGAGCCGCTGGTCAGCAACCTGGGCCGGTTCCTCAACGACCAGGTCATCCAGCGCTGGCGCCATCGCATCTCGGCTGACTGGAGTGCGGGCGACTTCGGCCTGACGCTCGGTAACACCTACTTCTCGGGCTACACCGACGACGGTTACCTTCCCAACACCGCGCCGGCCAAGGTCAAGGCCTATTCCTTGTTCGACCTGTCGGGATCGTGGGCGGTGAGCAAGCAGTTGCAACTGCGCGCCGGCGTGAGCAACCTGCTCAACACCGAGCCGCCGTACTCCAACCAGAGCTACTACTTCCTGTCGACCTACGACCCAACCTACACCGACCCCCGCGGCCGCAGCTTCTACGCCAGCCTGACGTACAGCTTCCGCTGAACCTGTTGACGCCACCGCCTGCGGCGCAAGCCGCCGGCACGCCACTGCGCCCTGGATGCGATTTGCCCGCGTCCAGGGCGCCTTTCGTTGAGTCCGTCACGGGCACTTTTCGCATCTGTGTAGGAATTTGCCTGACATGCGGGTTGGAAGTATCGGGACTGAAGCGACGGAACTGGCCTGATGCCACCGGCCAATTCAAGTTACTACAGTACGTTTCATCGCACCCCAGCGCTGTAACAACCGTAGGACCTGAAACATGAACTCAGAGCAAATCCTGGCCGAGATCCGCGAAGCCAACCTGTCCTACCTGATGCTGGCCCAGAGCCTCATCCGCACCGACCGCGAACAAGCCCTGTTTCGCCTCGGCGTGAGCGACGAGACCGCGGCGCTGATCGGCGCGCTGACGTCGGCGCAGATGATGAAGGTGGCGGGCGGCAACACGCTGCTGTGCCGCTTTCGCATGGACGACGACATGGTGTGGAACCTGCTCACCAGCCACGGCAAGGGCGCAGCCAACGACGGCATGAGCCGCCTGCATGCCTCCATCCTGATGGCCGGCCGCCACCAAGAAGCCGCCTGACCCAGGGCGCAGCCCGATCGCCGTCGAACCCCACGAGAAAGCACCACATGGCACGCAACAAGAGCATCCTGACCGAAGCGCGACAGATCGAGCGCGCCGTCACGCTCATCCACCTTGGCGCCCGCCTGCAAGTGCTGGAAAGCGAGACCGATCTCAGCTACGAGCGTCTGCTGCGCCTGTACAAAGAGGTTGCCGGCAAGAGCCCCAGCAAGGGCCAGTTGCCGTTCTCGACCGACTGGTTCATGACCTGGCAGCCCAACATCCACGCCAGCCTGTTCCTCAACACGCACGAGTACCTCAACAAGGTGGCGGCGCTCGACGAGATCGACACCGTCATCAAGGCCTACCAGCTCTATCTGGAGCAGATGGAGTCGCAGGGCCTGGAGCCCTTGCTCAGCGTCACCCGCGCCTGGCGGCTGGTGAAATTTGTCGACAACGGCATGCTCACGATGACGGCCTGCCGCAAGTGCGGTGGCCACTTCGTGACCCACCCGCACGAGATCGCGCGCCACTACGTTTGCGGCCTGTGCAACCCGCCGGCGCGTGCCGGCAAGGGCAAGTTGGCCAATGCGCTGGCGGCCGACGCCCAAAAGTCGGCGCTCGCGGCGCACGCTGCACACTGATCGCGCCGGCAGCGCTCAAGTCGCCGCACGCGGTGCCGATAGCACGCAAGAGTCCAGTTCATTGTTCGTCTCCTCCTGGCACAGACCTCTGTGCTTTCAAGCGGGCCCTCCGGGGTCCGCTTTTTTTTGTGGGCGAGCGTTTGATGACAGTCTCGTGACAGCCGCCGGACCCCGTGGTCGCGTGAAGTGATGGCGTTGTCGATGAGTTCCAGCGAGTCCATGCGCCGCGTGGCGGTCTGGAACGCGCGCGCCCAAGGCGGGGTCGAAGATACGCGCGCCTTCTTCGATCGGCATTCACGGCCAGTGCGGCGCTCAAGGCCAAGGTGGACATCAGCGGCTTCGACGAGGCGCTGACGTTCCAGAAGTCTGCCGATCCCACCGAGCTGATCAAGGCCGCCATGGAGCCGGCTGAGGTCTACGTGGCCGGGCGCAAGGCGGTGGCGGCGTACTTCAAGGTCTTCGATTCCAGCCTGCCTGCGCTGGACGAGTTGCGGGTCACGCGAATCAACGCTCTGGAGACCTTGCGCAACACCAAGTTCGCCCTGGTGCTGCTGTGCGTTGCCGCGGGTCTGTACCTGTTCTTGTGCTTCTCAAAGGCCATGGCCGGCGCCATGAAGGAGGTGGCGCTTCACCCGGACCGCATGGCCGAAGGCGACCTGCGCCACACGCCTCAGCCCTGGGGCACCGACGAAGCGGCCGATCTGATGCGCGCGCCGGCCCGCACGCAGGTCTCGATGCGCCAGATCGTGAGCGATGTGCGGGGTGCCTCGCACGCCATCGTCGACGCCAGCACCGAGATCGCCACGGGTTCGATGGACTTGTCCAGCCGCACCGAGCAAACCGCCTCCGAGCTGCAGCTGACCGCGGCCTCACTCGAGCAGATCACGTCCACGCTGGGCCACAGCACCGCCAACACGCAGCGCGCGGCCGCGCTGGCGTCCGAGAACGCGCTCGCCGCCGAGCGCAGCGGGCGCGTCATCACCGACGCGTCATCACCGACGCGGTGTCGACGATGACGCAGATCAATGCCGCGTCCAAGCGGATTGGCGACCTCGTTGGCGTCATCGATGGCATCGCCTTCCAGACCCACATCCTGGCGCTCAACGCGGCGCTTGTCGCGCAGGCTGGGCAACAGGTGCAGGCGCTGGTGGGCGGTGTTCGCGGCATCAGCACCCTGCTGAGCGAGATTTCGCTCGCGGCCGGGCAGCAGAGCAGCGGCGACGCGCAGGTGGGCGGTGCCGTCAACGAGCTCGACCGCATGACGCAGCAGAATGCCGCCCTGGTCGAACAAACGGCGGCGGCGTCCGAGTCGCTCAAGCAGCGGGCCCACGATCTCGTCGACGTGGTGGCGCGCTTTCGGGTAGAGGCCGAGTCAGCGGCCTGATGGCAGCCCCCGGGCGCACCGCCTGCCGCCCGCCGCGCGCGCTTCGCTTCACTTTGGCGCGCCGGCGCCGATACTTCCGTTGTCGACGGCTTGGCCCGTCACATGGGGTTCGTTCGCCGTCGCCGTGAAACTTGTCTCCATATCGCCGCAATACCTTCGTGTCGACGAGCCCTTGCCCTTCGGCCTGCGCGACGTGGACGGCCGTTTGTTGTTGGCGGCTGGGCAGATCATTGGCGACAAGGCCCATTGCGACGAGCTGATCAGCCAGCCGCTGTTCGCCGTCGAGTCGGATGCCGCGGAGTGGACGCGCCGGCTCACCGCAGCCATGAACGTCGCCATCCGCCAAGGCGCCTCGATCAGCGCCGTGGCCTCGGTCATGCCCGAAGCGCGCGGCCAGGCCAGGCCGGTGGTGCTGAGCTTTACCGAACAATGGCTCGAGCTGGTGTCGCACCTGGACGGCGCGCTGCGCGACATCCGCAACGGCCCGGAGTGGCGCACGCGGCTGCTTTCGGTGCACGTGCGTGCGCGACAACTGGCGCTCAAGCGGCTCGACGCCTCGCTCTACCACCTGGTGTTCGAGGCCAGCCATTCGAGCGAGAAGTACAGCTGCCGGCACGCGCTGCTGACGCTGGTGATCTGCGAGCAGGCCGCGCCGCTGCTGGGCTGGGAGCAGGCCTGGACCGACAGCCTCGGGCGTGCCGCCCTGACCATGAACGTGGCCATGCTGCGCCAGCAAGACCAGCTGGCCAACTCGACCGTGCCGCTCAGCGCCGAGAACAAGGCACTGATCGCGGGCCACGCCGCGGCCGGTGCCGAACTGCTCGAGCAGAGCAAGCTGGGCGACCCGCTGGCCATCGCGGTGGTGGCGCTGCACCACGACGCCAGCGGTGCCGAGCGGCCCTTGGCGTCGCTGCCGCCCGAGCGCCAGCTGGCGCTGCTGCTGCGCCGCGTCGACATCTTCGTGGCCAAGATCAGCTGCCGTGCGAGCCGGCCGCCGAGCTCGCCGGTGCAAGCCGCTCGCGAGGCCTGTCTGGGACCGACCGGCGTGCCCGACGAGATCGGCTCGGCCTTGCTCAAGGCGGTGGGGCTTTATCCGCCGGGCAGCTTTGTCGAGCTGGCCACCGGTGAAGTCGGCATCGTGGTGGCGCGCGGCCGCCGCGCCAATCTGCCCTTCGTGGCTTCGCTGGTGGGCGCCAGCGGCAACCCGCTGGGCGAGCCGGTGTTGCGCGACACCATCGACCGCCGCTACGCCGTCAAGTCGACGGTGGCACCCGGCCAGGTCAAGGTGCGTCCACCGCACGAGCGCCTGATGGCGATGCGCTGAGGCGCAGGCGGCATGCGGGCCTGCGCCGGCCCGCAGCGGTCGCAAGGATTGGGGCCTGTTCGGGCCCCTTTTTGCGGGCGACGCAAACAAGGCGGCGCCGACACTCACGGCGCAGCCCT
>JANPMR010000189.1:0-1818 GCA_031427055.1 Rubrivivax sp. | reverse complement strand
CGGCCAGCGCGCGGTGCTCGGGCGTGTCGGCTTCGGCGAGTCGCACGCTGGCCAGCACGCGAAGGGCCTGCCCCTGGTGGGCGGCGTCGCCCAGCGCCGCGAACCGCTGCGCGGCGTCAGCGGCGCTGCGCGCGGCCAGCGCGGGGTCGATGCTCAGCGCCGCCGTGGCCTGGCGCAGCAAGGCCAGCGCCACCAGCGCCGGGCGCTGGGCTGCGGGTGCCGACTGGGCGGCCTGCAGGGCGCCCTCAGTCGTCTGCAGGGCCTGGGCGCTGTACTCCTGGCGCGTCTGCACCAGCGCCAGGTTGCACAGGGCGTTGGCACGCTGGGCCTGCGAGCGTGAATGTGAACGTGATTGCTCGGCCGGCGCCAGCTGGGCCTGCGCATCGGCCAGCGTCAGCTGGGCGTGAGCATCCACCAGCGCACGCGGCAGTTCGCACAGCGCCACCAGGCTGTGGATGCGCTGGTCCAGCAGGGCTTGACGGTCGATTGAGGAAAGGCCGGGCGCGGCCAGTGCGGTGGTGGCGGCTTGCACGGCGTCGGCATGGCGGCCGGCACGGGCCAGGTCAGCCACGGTCTGCGTCGGAGTCTGGGTCAAGGGTGGGGCTCTACTCAGGGTTCGCTGCTCGACCGAATTCATCACTTCTCCACCACGGCACGGGATGCCGCCATCAGCGCCTGCACCAGCGCATCCACCCGTATCGGCTTGGTCACGTAGTCGTCCATGCCCGCGGCCAGGCATTCCTCGCGGTCGCCCTGCATGGCGTTGGCGGTCATGGCCACGATGCGTGGGCGCTCAAACGGTTTCCACTTGGCGGTGATGCGGCGCGAAGCCTCAAGCCCATCCATCTCGGGCATCTGCACGTCCATCAGCACCAGGTCGTAGGTCTGGCGCTCCACGCTCTCGATGGCCTCGATGCCGTTGCTGGCCAGGTCGGCGCGGTAGCCCATCTGGCTGAGCAGGCGCATCGCCAGCTTCTGGTTCACCACGTTGTCTTCGGCCAGCAGGATGCGCAGCGGGTGGCGCTGGGCCATGCTGGCGTCGAGCTTGGGCTTGTCCGGCGCCTTCACCGGCTGGGACGCGGTGTCGGCGGCCAGCAGCGCCATCAAGGTGTCGTGCAGCGCGCTCTGGCGCAGCGGCTTGGCCAGCGTGGCGGCGAACAGGCCGTGGGCCCCCTCTCTGCGGCCCAGGCTGGTGAACAGCACCAGCGGCAGGGTGTGCCCTGCGTCGCGCACGGCCTGGGCGAGCATGGCGCCGTCCATGCCCGGCATGTGCATGTCGACGATGGCCAGGTCGTAGGGCGCCGCTTTCAGCATGCGCAGCGCTTCCTCAGGGGCCTCGGTGTCTTGCACCACCATGCCCCACTTGGCCGTCTGCAGCGCCAGGATGCGGCGGTTGGTGGCGTTGTCGTCCACCACCAGGATGCGCCGGCCCTTCAGCGCCAGTTGCTCGCCGATGAAGCTGCGCCGGCTGCCCTGCGGCAGTTCGGCCGCCTTGCAGCCAATGGTGAAGTGGAAGCTGCTGCCGTGGCCCGGCCCGGCGCTTTCGGCCCACATGCTGCCGCCCATCAGCTCGGCCAGCAGCTTGCTGATGGCCAGCCCCAGCCCCGTGCCGCCGTACTTGCGCGTGGTGCTGCTGTCGGCCTGGCTGAACTTCTGGAACAGGCGCGACAGGCCCGTCTCGCTGAGGCCGATGCCGGTGTCGCGCACCGTGAAGTGCAGCTTGCTGCCTTCACCGTCCTGCTCGTCGCCTTCCACGCGCACCGTCAGCACCACCTCGCCACGACCGTTCTGGTTGTCGGTGAACTTCACCGAGTTGCT
>JANPMR010000188.1:0-21447 GCA_031427055.1 Rubrivivax sp. | reverse complement strand
TCGTGCGGGTGATGGATCTTGTGCAACACCACCTGCAGCACGAGCGTCACCAGCTTGGGTTGTGCGGCCAACAGCAGGCGCAGGGGGATGGGAAGTGACAGTCCGTCCATCAAGGGTCAGCGAAGGCCCTCACCTGCTATTCGGGTGCAGGCCTGTAGACGCGCCAGCGTGACAGGCTGTCAGGGCCCGCGACACACGACAGTTTGTCGTCTGACGCTAAGTGTTTACACGACTGTTTGCAGCATACAAGCTGCAGTGTCATTGTGAGCGCCGTCGATTCGTGCAGAGACCCGCTCGCGCAGATTCGCTGGACGTCGAATGCCGCAAAGGCATGATTCAAAAACTATTGGAGCAAAACACATGACAAAGGTGACTAGAACTGGTTTAGCAGCTTCATTGGGCCTGCTGCTATCGGGCAGCCTGTTCGCAGCTGCGCCAACGGTGACGACGGCGGACTTCGTCGACAAGCTCGATTCGCCCTGGGACATGGCCTTCATGGCTGACGGCACCATGTTCTTCACCGAAAAGTGCAAGGGGCTTTCCGTTCGACTGCCATCAGGTTCCATCAACAAGCTGCACGGCGTCGGCGCCACCACTGGCTACTCGTCGGCCAGCGCCGACCTGTTCTGCGACGGCCAAGCCGGCATGATGGGCGTTGCGATCGACCCGCAGTTCAGCAGCAACCGGTTCATCTACGTCTACTCCAGTTCCAAGCTCAACGACAAGCTGGGCAACCGGGTGATGCGCTTCAAGCTCAACGCCACGATGTCGGCAGTCTCTGATCGCACCGACATCGTCGGGGACATCGGCTACAAGCCCAAGGCGACCAAGCACCCCTTTGGCGGCCCTGGCGCGCACAACGGCGGGCGAATCCGCTTCAGCCCCGCCGATGGTTTTCTTTACGTGACGACGGGCGACAACCACCTCGGCATTGCGCCACAGAGCCCGACCTACATCGGCGGCAAGGTGCTGCGCGTCGACAGGGACGGCAAGGCCGCGCCCGACAACAAGCCGCCGGCCGGCTTTGATGCGCGCGTCTTCACCTATGGGGCACCGCAATCCCCAGGGCATCGCTTTCCGCCCCGGCGACAACCGTCCCTTCACCGCCGAAAACGGCCCGTGGCACACCGATGAAGTGACCCTGTTGACCAATGGCGGCAATGCCGGCTGGGACCCGCGCCCCAACATGGCAGGCCGCAAGGACTGCTCTGACGACTACTGCGGCTACTCGCCCAACCAGATGGGCGCCATGGATCCGAAGAAGCGCGCCGACTTCATGCCCATGACCGATCTCAAGACCTACCCCAAGGCAATGAAACCGGCGTGGAACAACAAGGGGCTTTCACAGGGCATGTTCTGCAACGCTTTCCTTACTGGCGCGAAGTGGAAGGACTGGAATGGCCAGATGGTGGTCGGCTTTGCCGGCATCGGTATTCACGGCACGCCAGTGGGCAACCGCCTCGATCTGCTGAAGCTCAGCGCCGATGGACTTTCCGCCACCAAGACGGACTTCCCCTGGCCGACGGTGGCCGGACGCTTCCGTGCCTGCGAACTGGGATCGGACGGCAACCTTTACGTCGCGCTCGAAGACCAGGGCAAGATCATCCGCGTGACGCCGGAGTAAAGCCGCGCACAGCCGCGCTGCCTGGCGGCGGCGCGGCTGTTTCCTTGTGGGAAGCAGGAGAACACGTTGCGAATCACGCTTCAATGGGTGGCGGTCTTGGGCCTCCTGGGCGCCACGATGCCGGTGCGCGCGGATTACGACCTCGCTGTCAAGAAGAATTGCCTCGCCTGTCATTACGTGGACAAACGAAAGTACGGCCCCAGCTTTCAGCAGATTGCGGCCAAGTACGCCGGTCAGGCGAAGGCCGCTGATGTGCTGGCCAGAAAGATCAGGCGCGGTGGAACCGGTGTCTGGGGCGAGGACGTGATGCCTCCTCAGCCGCAGGTGTCGGCCGCCGAGGCCCGCGCACTGGCGGCATATGTACTGTCCCTGAAGTGATGCGCTCCGCCGCGACCTGCGGGTTCGCGCTCGCGAGTCGCTGGGCACAGCCATGAAGGCATTCAGTCAGTCGCTCTTTCTGTTCGTGCTGACTGTGGGTGCCCAGCAGGGCATTTGCCAGAGCCTGATGTACGTCGATCCTGGCATCGCCTCGTGTCCGGCGGCGCCCGCCGCAACGGCCCCCAAGACGGTGCAGCGTGGTGCTCCTGTCTCCGGAAACCTCCGTGTGACTTGTGGGTTCGACCTGGGGTCCTACACGGTGACCCTCAACTCGTCTGATGCAGGCGCAAGCATTTCACCGAAAACCATGATCATCAATTTTGGCCGCGTGGTCGGCAACGGCCGCTACACCATCAGATTCTCGAACGTCGGTTTGCACAGCGTTTCGGTGGCCATCACGGCGAACATGGGCAGCCCTGCGGTGCGAGGCCACTTTGCCGGCGCCGGCAACGACTTCGAGGTCGTGCAGCCGTGATCATCCAGCCGCGGCCAAGGCAAGCGCATCCAGGAGCGATGGGCTCGCGCTTGTGCGACCCGAGGCATCCGGCTCCCGCGAGCCGGGCAGCCATGGCCCATGAGAAGGCGCTGGCCTGCGCGCTGCTGGCCACGCTCGCCTTGACGCCGCTGGGCCTGGCCGCTCAAGAGACCGTGGTCATCACCGCCAGCGGCACCGAGCGCCGCGTGTTCGACACGCCCTATGCCGTGGGTGTGGTGACGGCCGAGGACATGCGCGCCGCCGGGTCCATGGTCAACCTCAGCGAGGTGCTGGGCCGCGTGCCCGGCATCGTGGCCAACAACCGCAGCAACTACGCGCAAGACCTGCAGATCAATTCGCGCGGCTTTGGCGCCCGGGCCAGCTTCGGCGTGCGCGGCATGCGGCTGTACAGCGACGGCATTCCAGCCAGCGGCCCCGACGGGCAAGGTCAGGTGTCGCACTTCAACCTGGCCGGCGCGACGCGGCTGGAAGTGCTGCGCGGGCCTTTCACGGCACTGTACGGCAGCAGCTCCGGCGGCGTGATCTCGCTCGTCAGCGCCGCACCTACCGAACGCCGACTGGGTCTGGAGGTGGACGCCGGCAGCGACGGCCTGCAGCAGTGGCGTGTCAGCCTGGCCGGGCCCATCGACGGCGGCTTCAGCGTGCGGGCCCAGCTGTCGCGCCTGCAGAGCGACGGCTTTCGTCCGCAGAGCTATGCCCAACGCACCCTCGGGAATGTGCGCTTGGGTTGGGAGCAGGATGCCGACCGGGTGGTGCTGGTGCTCAATGCCATCAACCAGCCCGCACTCGATCCACTGGGTCTGACGCGCGCGCAGTTTGAAATCAACCCCGACCAGACCACCAGCGTGGCCCTGCCGCAAGATGGTTTGGGGCAGGCCGACCGCTTCAACACGCGCAAGAACACCGCCCAAGACCAGGCCGGCGTGAACTGGCGCCATCGCTTCGCGGGCAGCGGCCCATTGGCTGAAAGCCAGGTCTCTGCCTACCGTGGCCGGCGCTCGGTGACGCAGTGGCAAGCCATTCCGGTGGCCACGCAGTTCAACGCCACGACGCCCGCGTTGACCGAGCGCCATCCCGGCGGCGTGATCGACTTCGACCGCGACTACCGCGGGCTGGACGCGCGGCTGGTCTGGCGCTGGCCCTTGGCCGCTGAACGCTCGCTGCAGATGGTGGTGGGTGCCACGGCCGAGTCGTCGCTGGAAGATCGGCGCGGCTTTGAGAACTTCACCGGCGCCACGGCGGTGCGCGCACTGGGCGTCACCGGCCGTCTGCGCCGCGATGAGAGCAACCGGGTGCGCAGCCGCGACCTCTTTGCACAGGCTGAGGCCGAGTTGGCTGCGCAGTGGACGGCCACGCTGGGCGTGCGCAGCGGCCGCTTGAACTACACCTCCACCGACCGCTACGTGGTGGGCGGCAACCTCGACGACTCGGGCGCACTGTCCTACCGCTACACCAGCCCGGTTGCGGCGCTGCAGTGGCGGCCGAGCAGCCAGTTCAACGTCTACTTCAGCGCCGGGCGGGGGTTTGAAGCGCCCACCCTGGGTGAGCTGGCCTACCGGCCCGACGGGGCCTCGGGCTTCAACACCGACCTGAAGGCCCAGACCAGCCGCCAACTGGAGCTTGGCGCCAAGTGGCGTGCTGCAGCACGCGATGCCGGGTCGGCATGGTCGGTCGATGCGGCGTTGTTCGACGCCCAGACCGAAGATGAAATCGGCATCGCCACCAACCGGGGCGGCCGCAGCACCTTTCGCAATGTCGGCCGCACCCAGCGCCGGGGCGCTGAAGTGGCCCTGCGGGCACCTGTGGCCGAGGGCTGGCGCGCACAGTTCAGTCTGAGCTGGCTGGACGCGACCTACACCGACGGTTTTGCAGTTTGCGCGGCCGTGCCGTGCCTGAGCCCGACACTGCCGGTGCCGGCGGGTAAGCACATTGCCGGCACGCTGCAACGCAGCGCCTATGCCGAGTTGGCCTGGACACCGCTGCCCGCCCTGGAACTGGCCTGGGAAGCCCGCGGCCAGGGCCGGCTGCCGGTGAACGACATCAACAGCGACTTTGCTGCCGGCTTCGGGCTGATGGCCCTGCGCGCGCGCTGGCAACTGAACCTGCCGGTGGGTCGTCTGGACCTGCTGGCACGGCTGGAGAACCTGAGCGACCGGCGTGTGGTGGGCAGCGTCATCGTCAACGATGGCAACGGCCGCTTCTTCGAACCCGCCCCGGGGCGAGGCTGGTTGCTGTCGCTGCGCTACAGCGCGCCGTTCTGAGTTGCCTGACTTTCCAGTGCAGCGATCACGTCCTGAGTGAACTCAGAGGGCGCGGGCGGCATTCGTTCGGCCGTGCTGAAGAGGCAGAGCTTGCAGGCCACGATCTTCCACAGAGGGTAGTGTCTTCAAGCGCCCTTTTCCCTTCCCCAGGGCACCTCGAACACGGCAGCCGCCGCGTGTGAGTCGGTGTTCGAAGGGGGCTGAGAGCGGTTGAACCTACATGGTTCGTGATGGTGCGATTCATCGTGGCTCGAATACTGGCCGCGCAACCCAAATTCACGTCAATGCCATCTGCCTTGCCAAGCGGCTAACTGAGGAATCTAGATTGAACGGCGTGGCATCGATCTGGGTGAGGCCGATGTAGTTGGAGGTTAGGCAGGGCCCAGGCCACGCGCAGCGCGGCGCCGCGCGTGGGGTCCGTGCCCAAAGCCCAACAGCCCTCTAGAGCGACTTCTTCAGCCAGCGCCCGAGTTCGCCGATCACGCCACGGCGGAAGGCGAGCACGCAGAGGACGAAGATCACGCCCTGCACCACCGTGACCCAGGCGCCAAGCTGGGCAAGGTAGTTCTGCATGGTGATGATGATGGCCGCGCCGATCACCGGGCCGAAGAGGGTGCCCAGGCCACCGAGCAAGGTCATCAAGACGACCTCGCCCGACATCGTCCAGTGCACGTCAGTCAGTGAGGCGAGCTGGAAGACCAGCGCCTTGGTGGCGCCGGCCAGGCCGGCCACGCCGCCGGAAATGATGAAAGCCACCAGCTTGTAGCGGTCGGCGTCGTAGCCCAGCGAGATGGCGCGGCTTTCGTTTTCGCGGATCGCCTTGAGGACCTGGCCGAAGGGCGAGTGCACGACGCGCCAGATGAAGGCAAAGCCGCCCAGAAAGATGAAGAGCACCAGGCCGTACATGTTGAGCGGCTG
Organism: Rubrivivax sp.; assembly: GCA_031427055.1. GTDB lineage: Bacteria > Pseudomonadota > Gammaproteobacteria > Burkholderiales > Burkholderiaceae_C > Rubrivivax. The sequence continues at coordinate 15,770 of JANPMR010000188.1, read as the reverse complement.
CGACAGGTCGATGAGGCCGAGCAGATGGCCGCGCGGCACCGCTTGGATGCCGTCTTCGCCACCGGTAAAAGGTGCCTGCAGGGCGAAGAAGTAGACCATCTGCGCCAGCGCCAGCGTGATCATCGCGAAGTAGATGCCCTGGCGCCGGATGGCCAGCAAGCCGACCCCGGCGCCGAGCAGCACGGCCACACCGGTGCCGAACAGGATCGCCAACTCGGGCGGCAGGCCCCAGCCCTTGGCCGCGTAGGCTGCGGCGTAACCGCCCGTGCCGAGGAACATGGCGTGGCCGAAGGAGAGCAGGCCGCCGAATCCGATCAGCAGGTTGAAGGCGCAGGCGAAGAGCGCGAAGCACATCACCTTCATCATGAACACCGGGTAGACGACCAGCGGTGCGAGCAGCAAGAAGACCGCCATCACGGCAAATGCCACCTGCTGCGCACGGGTGTCGCTGCCGGAGCGCGCCGGCATGTAGTGCGTGCTCATTTCTGGGTCCCGAAGAGGCCAGCCGGTCGGATCAGCAGCACGATGACCATGACCACGAAGATGACGATGTTCGAAGCCTCGGGGTAGAACACCTTGGTCAGCCCTTCTACAACGCCCAGGCCGAAGCCGGTCAGGATCGAGCCCAGGATCGAGCCCATGCCGCCAATCACGACGACGGCAAAGACCACGATGATCAGGTCAGCGCCCATCAGTGGGTTGACCTGGTAGATCGGCGCGGCCATGACGCCGGCCAGCCCGGCCAGGCCGACGCCAAAACCATAGGTCAGCGTGATCATGCGCGGCACATTGACGCCAAAGGCCTGCACCAGTTGCGGGTTCTCGGTGGCCGCGCGCAGGTAGGCGCCGAGCTTGGTGCGCTCGATCACGAACCAGGTCGACAGGCAGACGAACAGCGAGGCGACGATGACCCAGGCGCGGTAATTGGGCAGGAACATGAAGCCCAGGTTCTGGCCCCCCGTCAACTGCTCTGGAATGCGGTAGGGCAGGCCCGAGGAGCCGAACTCGTTACGAAACAGACCCTGGATGATCAGCGCCAAGCCGAAGGTCAGCAGCAGGCCATACAAGTGATCGAGCTGGTACAGCTTGGACAGCATCAGCCGCTCCATCACCACGCCGGTGGCGCCCACCACCAGCGGCGCCACCAACAACGAAGCCCAGTAGCCAATGCCGAGCTTGTTGAGCAGCAGCCAGGCGACGAAGGCGCCCATCATGTACTGCGCGCCGTGGGTGAAGTTGATGATGTTGAGCAGACCGAAGATCACCGCCAGGCCCAGCGACAGCAGGGCATAGAACGAGCCGTTGATCAGGCCGATCAACAGCTGGCCGAGCAGGGCCTGGGAGGAGATGCCGAAGATGTCCATGGGTGCTGGCGAGGTCCCCTGCGCGCAGGGGACCGCAGTCGCTGTTAGACCAGAGGGCAGCCGCCGTCAGCCATCGGCCGGAAGGCCTGGTCGGCGGGGATGGTCGCGCGAATCTTGTGATAGTCCCATGGCCCCTTGGACTCGCTCGGCTTCTTGACCTCGACCAGGTAGGCCGGGTGCAGCTTGCGCCCGTCCTTGCGGATCGAGCCCTTGCCGAACAGCGGGTCGTCGGTCGGCATCTCCTTCATCTTGGCAATGGTCTTGGTGCCGTCGTCGGTCTTGCCGGCCTCGACGGCTTTGAGGTAGTGGATGACCGACGAGTACACGCCGGCGTGGATCATCGTCGGGTGGATGCCGCGGTTGGCCTCGGAGAAGCGCTTGGCGAAGGCGCGCGTGGCGTCGTTGGCGTCCCAGTAGAAGGTCTCGGTGAAGATCAGGCCCTGCGCGATCGGCAGGCCCAGGGAGTGCACGTCGGTGATAAAAACCAGCAGCCCGGCCAGGCTCTGACCGGCCTTGACGATGCCGAACTCGGCCGCCTGCTTGATGGTGTTGGTGGTGTCGCCGCCGGCATTGGCCATGCCGATGATCTTGGCCTTGGAGGCCTGCGCCTGCAGAAGGAAGGACGAGAAGTCCTGGTTGTTCAGCGGATGGCGCACCTTGCCCAGTACCTTGCCGCCGTTCTTCAGCACCACCGCCTCGGTGTCACGCTCGAGGGCATGGCCGAAGGCGTAGTCGGCGGTGAGGAAGAACCAACTGTCGCCGCCGGTCTTGACGATGGCGTTGCCAGTGCCGTTGGCCAGCATCCAGGTGTCATAGGCCCAGTGGATGGTGTTCGGGCTGCAGGCCTTGCCGGTCAGGTCGGCCGAGGCCGCGCCCGAAACCAGGAAGGCCTTGCCCTTGTCGCGCGTGATCTGGTTCACCGCCAGCGCCACGCCGGAGTTGGGCACGTCGACGACGACATCGACCTTGTCGACGTCGTACCACTGGCGCACGATGCTCGAGCCAACATCGGCCTTGTTTTGGTGGTCGGCCGAGACGAATTCGACCTTCATGCCCTTGCGTGCGGCGCCGAAGTCCTCGACCGCCATGCGTGCGGCGAGCTCCGAGCCCTTGCCCGAGAGGTCGGTGTAGAGGCTGGACATGTCGGTCAGTACGCCGATCTTGATAACGCCATCAGACACCTGCGCCTGCGCCATCCCCGCGGTCGCCCCGATTGCGGCCGACGCCGCCCATGCCAACAAATTGCGTTTCAACATTTCAATACTCCATTGGTGAACTACGAAAAACCCATCACCGCGGCAGACCCTGCCTCAGATGCCGAGATACTCATGCAACAGGCCCATCTTGGCATCCAGCTCGACCGCGGCGAAGCCCTCGACGATGCGCCCATGCTCCATTACATAGAAGCGGTCGGCCAGCCGCGCCGCAAAGCGGAAATTCTGCTCGACCATCACGATGGTGAAGCCGCGCTCACGCAGGGTGGCGATGGTGCGCGCCAGGGTGTTCACGATGACCGGCGCCAGGCCTTCGGAAATTTCGTCGAGCAGCAGCAGCTTGGCGCCGGTGCGCAGGATGCGAGCCACCGCCAGCATCTGCTGCTCGCCGCCCGACAGGCGCATGCCCGGGCTGGCGCGGCGTTCGCGCAGGTTGGGGAACAAGTTGTAGATCTCGTCGAGCGACATGCCGCCGGGCGCCACTTGCGGCGGCAACATCAGGTTTTCCTCGCAGTTGAGGCTGGCGAAGATGCCGCGCTCCTCGGGGCAGTAGCCGATGCCGAGCTGGGCGATGCGGTGCGGCGGCAGGTTCACCGCCTCGACGCCGTTGATCATCACGGAGCCGGTGCGCCGGCCGACCAGGCCGAGAATGGTCTTCAAGGTGGTCGTGCGTCCGGCGCCATTGCGGCCCAGCAAGGTGACCACTTCGCCGCGCTTCACGCTCAGGTCCACCCCATGCAGGATGTGCGACTCGCCATAGAAGGCCTGCACGCCGGCCAGGCGCAGACACACGTCGTCTGCAGGGCTCACCGCAGCCTGCGTCGCGCTCACTGGTACACCTTCGTGCTTCGCACTGCGGTATGGCGCTTGGGGCGGCCCGGCGCGCTCATGCGTGCCCCGCCAAGGCTTCATCTGCGTTGCCCATGTACGCTTCCAGCACCTGCGGGTCCTTCGACACCAGGTCGTAGGGGCCCTCGGCGATGACCTGGCCGCGCTGCAACACCGAGATCGTGTCGGCGATGCGGGCCACGACGCTCATGTTGTGCTCGACCATCAGCACCGTGCGATTGGCCGCGACGCGCTTGATCAGTTGCGTGACGCGCTCGACGTCCTCGTGACCCATGCCCTGGGTCGGCTCGTCGAGCAGGATCAGCTCGGGATCGGTGGCCAGCGTGGTGGCGATCTCGAGCGCACGCTTGCTGCCGTAGGGCAGCTCGACCGTCACCAGGTCAGCGACCGCTGCCAGCCCGACCGTCTCGAGCAGCGCCATCGCGCGCTCGTTCAGCGCGTCGAGCACGCGCTCAGAACGCCAGAACTGGAACGATCCGCCGCTGCGCTGTTGCAGCCCGATGCGCACGTTCTCGAGCACGCTCAGGTGCGGGAAGGTGGCCGAGATCTGGAACGATCGCACGATGCCGCGACGCGCCACCTGCGCCGGCCGCTCGGCGGTGATGTCGCGGCCGTTGAAGAGGATCTGCCCGCGGGTGGGGATCAGAAACTTGGTCAGCAGGTTGAAGAAAGTCGTCTTGCCCGCGCCGTTGGGGCCGATCAAGGCATGAATCTGGCCGCGCCGCACGCGCAGATTGACCTCATCGACGGCAACGAAGCCCTTGAACTCCTTGACCAGCCGGCGCGTCTCGAGAATACAGTCAGCTTGATCCATGCCGCGCCGGGCAGACCCATGGCCTGCTGTGAAGGTCGGCAAATTATGGCGCCCTAAACGAGCCGCAAGATAGGGGGGAACGTGAGGTCAATCGCCACTCGCGCCCGTGGTCATTGCCTGTGGCGGCAATTTTCGGCGGCGCTGTCAACGCCCAAAGGAACTCAGCCACCTCCAAAACCGACTTACACGCGTCGCGTGCCGTGTTCGGGGTGCCATGGGGAAGGGAAAAGGTCAGCCCACCCCCGAATTGAAGGCTGTCCGCTGACTCGGCACCTTGATACCGTCGGGCGCACTTGGCGACAAGGAGTCAAACCATGGCCCGTACACGTTTCTTCCAGAAAATCCAGCGGCTGATGCGCGTGGCCGAGCACTGTGCGAGGTCTGGTGAACCCGCCGCCGAGGCCTTGCGGCGCCTGCGTGCCCAGACTGCGCCGCAACCGCGTCGCCGCGTACTGCGGGCAGCGGCTGGCCTGGGCCTGGCCTCGACGCTACCGCTATCGCTGCGCGCAGCACCGGGCGCGGCTGGCGCCGACGTGGCCGTCGTCGGGGCAGGCTTTGCAGGCCTTCATGCAGCCACCTTGCTTGCCGGCAAGGGTGCTCGGCCGCAGGTGTTCGAGGCCGGCGACCGAGTCGGCGGCCGCGTCTGGTCGCTTCGCGGCGTCTTTCCGGGGCAGGTGGCTGAGCGCGGCGCCGAACTGATCGACACCGCACATTCCACGCTGCGCGGCCTTGCCGGCGCTTATGGCTTGACGCTCGAAAGCTACGCTGCCAACAAGCTGCCGGGCGATGAGGCCTTCTACTTCTTCGGTCGCCACTGGACCGAGGCGCAAGTGGTCGAGGAGTTCCGTGGCTTCGTGCCGGCGCTGAGGGACGATCTGTCCAGACTCAGCAACGGCCCGACGGCACTGTCCTACAACGAGACCGACCGTCGGCTCGACTTCACGTCGCTGGAGGACTACCTGGTGCAGCGCGGCGCAGGCCCGCTGATCCGCGCCGTGCTGGACGTGGCCTACACGATCGAGTTCGGCCGCGAGATCAATCGCCAGAGCGCGCTGGCGATGCTGTTCTTCATCGCTACCAACAGGCGGCGGGCCTTCACGCCCTTCGGCGTCTTCAGCGACGAGCGGTTCCACATCGTCGAGGGCAACGATGCCGTGGCCCAGGCCATGGCCGGCGCGCTGTCGCAGCCCGTCAGGCTGGGCCATCGCCTGCTTCGCGTGGCCCGTCAGGCCGACGGCCGCGTGCGCCTGAGCTTCGCCACTGCCGGCGGCACGATCGAGACCGTGCACGACGCCGTGGTGTTGACCTTGCCCGCACCGATGATGCGGCAGGTCGAGTTCGCCGCCAGCGTTGCGCTACCGGCCGGGAACCGCTTCGCGATCGACCAGTTCGATTACGGCACCAACTCCAAGATGATGATCGGCTTCGGCGGCAGGCCGTGGTACGAGCGCAGCAACAGCAATGGCGCGAGCTACAGTGATCTGGTCAACCACCAATCGACCTGGGAGACCAATCCCTCACAGGCAAAGGCCTTCAGCCGGGGCGTGTTGACCGACTTTTCCGGCGGTGACCGCGGCGCGCGGCTCGACCCTGCGAAGCTGCAGACCGAGGCCACGGCCTTCCTCGCCGACCTGGACAAGGTCTATCCGGGCAGCAGCGTGCTGGCGCGGCGCGACAACCGCGGCCGCGTACAGGCGCACCTCGAGAACTGGTCGCGACTGCCGCTCTTCCAGGGTGCATACAGCAACAACCAGCCTGGCTACTTCACGACGATCGAGGGCCTGTACGCACGCCCGGCCGGCAACGTCTACTTCGCCGGCGAGCACACCGATTCCTTCTACAGCTATCAGGGCTTCATGGAGGGTGCGCTGCTGTCGGGTGCGCGTGCCGCTGACGAGGTGCTGCGCGGGGTCTAGGTGGTCGCTAGCGACGCAGTTTGCGGCGGCCCAGTTGTTGCACCGCCCTACGCAGAAAGGTCTGTCAACGTCGGCTGTGCCCTTGATTCCGGTCGCTGGTGAAGCAGCCAGCGGCCCGCCTGTCCGACTGCAATGTGTCCGAGACAGTGAGTTCGAATCTGGCTGCGACTGGCAGCACACGCTGCGAAGCCGACGGTCATCCAGACATCGCAGCCGCCCCGGGGCAACCGCGGACCTCATTGGGGCAGAGACACAGTGCTGTTGATGCGTATAGCGCCACTCGCCAGAACCGGGCCGCTACCTTGCGGCGATGTGAAGTCCAGAGCCAGCTTGGTGATGCGGCCTGTACCGTCCGCAACCAACTCGTGAATGATGAACTGGCCTTGCACGCATGACGACTGCACTTGTCCGCTCACAAAGTTCAGAGTTGGCACGCCTGCCGGTCGTTGATACCACCCGCTGCTGTAGACATTGGCGTAAGTGCCCTGCGTCAGAGCCTGACCGTCGGCACTGCGCAGCTCAAGGCTCCAGTTGCCGTTAGGATTCGCCGGATCGGCGGCTTCCACATAAGTCAGGCTGAGCCGGTCTGCCTGCTGGCTCGCGCTCAATGCTCCGACGGCCGGACCACTCCAGAACTCTTGCGGGGGAGCGAACCAATCCTCCAGGTTCATGGGGACTCGCAGCCGGGCAATCCAAGGGTCTGTTGTGTCGGCTACGGTCCGCAGCACAAAGTCGGCGCTCTCCGTTTGGCCCGTGCCATCAATCCGCACGGTCAACCGTACCGTGGACGACCCGATGCCGCGCGCTCCGGCGCCAAGGGAGATCACGGTGACACGCGCTCCCGGTTGAGAGATCGTGAGCGGCGTTCCACTCACCTGGGACCACTGATAGCGTACGTTCGCGGTTGCACCCGCAGCTAGCGCCAACCCTGCCACTTCGAGCGGCGCGCCCGCCTTCAGCGTCTGTCGTGCCGACAGCGTGGACTGGGGATTCAGGTAGTCGGGGGTCGTGAAGTCACCGATGGTGCCGGCATAGACCGACAACGTGCCGCCTGTCGTTGCGCGCATCAGCTGACCGGCTGCGCTTGTCTCACCCGTCTCCACGCGGAGTTGGTAGCGTCGGGAGTACAGCAAAGGGCTGACGGGACGAATCGTGATCTGCGCTCCGGCCACCTCGACTGCCATGGGCACCTCGGTGCCGGAGGTGGGCAGTTGGTCGAGGCGTCCCTTGTCCAGCAGCCGCCAGCGCCAGTTCGCGGCGCTTGCCACCGGGCGCGTGAACTGGATCGTGAACGTCGAGTCCGTTGGCAACGTGCTGTTGCCGACGAAAGCCGGTCTCATCGTGAACTCGTTGGGGTCGTAGCCGTAAGCGTTCCCTTTGCCCCAGCGCGTGTAGTCCGCGAAAAGAACACCGGAGGCAATACCAGCCCCGAGCCAGGTGCCGGTCAGCAGTGCTTCCCGACTACCGTCACCGCCTTGATCCAGCCAGCCACCGATCTCGGCAGAGCCCGGCGCAACATCGGTGGCCACCTGCACTCGGGCCTCGTCGCCTCCACGCCCCAGCATACGAATCTCCCCTTGTTGGGGACTTGGCTCAGGAACCGTGTCCAGCCAAGACTTGAGCGGGGCGATGGTCGCCACGCTGTACGCGCCACCGAGTTCGGTACTTTCGAAGCGCATCTGCAGTTCGATGTACGTGCGCGCCTCATCCCAGCGATGCGTCTTGGTGATGCGCAGCGCGGTCATCCGATCTGGCCCGACAGTGGACCCAGGGAAGTCGATGCTGACCGCCGTGTCCGCACTATCGCCGATAGTCAGGCTGTCGCGGAGTGCGGTGCGCGAGACCGTCAGGCGGAAATTCCCCGTGATCCGGAAGTCGCTGCGGCCGGGCAGCCCGGTGGTGTAGCCGATGGCCACACCCGGTGCCGGAAGTGTCAGCTGAGCATCGAAGTCACCGTTTAGATTGGCACTGAGCAACGCGACGACGACGCGCCCGTCCATGCCTCGAGTGAGGGGGTCGCGCGAGCAAGCGGTGTATTGGAGAGAAAGTTCGTCGCCTGCGCTCAGTATTCCGCTACTGTCCTTGTCAGTCCACTCCCGATGAATCTGCCCTCCACCGGGACAGCCGCCTCGATTCGGCTGTCCAGGGGCGGTCGCGATGTCCTGGCTGACCAGTTGACCCAAGCGGAACATCAACTCCGTCGACCACAGGGGATAGCCAGCCACGCGGCCAACATTCTTGGTGTTGAATGCAATCAGGCCATTGTCGACAACGGGCGGCTGGCCCGAGGTCGGTGGCGTTGTGACGCCGTCGCCGCCGCCTCCACCCCCGCCACAGGCGACCAGCAGGACCAAGCCTGTCAGTGCGAGCAGGGAGTCGAAGCGTCGTCTGCCAATTGCCTTCACCACAACTCATCTCCCTGGAGGCGACCAGTGCAGGCCCGCCGAAATGTCACTTCAGTCTAGCGTCTAGTGGAGCGCTGCCTTCGCCAGCCCACTGCGAAGCCGCAACTCGTTTGCCAGACATCCCTTGGCGCTTGATCAAGAGCACCTCGGAGCGTCGATGAGCGCGGGCGGAGCCATGCCGCCGACACGGTGGCTCACCAGCGATCGGTTTTGGTCCGATCGCCGCTTGCCTGTCGGACCTACGTTAACTGCCGTTCGGGCGCCTATACAGCACCGGGTAGCGGCTTGAGACTGGGTGCAGTCGGTCAGGTTCTGCGGCCCAAGGACAGCCGCCGCCGAAAGCCAGCATGGCGGCGGCGGTGACGGTGACGGAAGGCGATGCCTCTCATGGTGGACTGCAGTGGGTTGAAGAACGTTGAGAACGGGACGGGAGGCCAAGAAGCAAGGGTGTGATTGCAGCGGCTGGCCACTGGCGCGCGAAGCGGGTGCGCCGCCTGCAAGGCCTTCAGGGCGGCGGCAAGCCGGCAAGCGCGAGCTTGAAGCGCACGATCACGTCGTTGGCCAGCAGCGAGGTGTCGGTCCACTCGGCCTCGCCGACCTTGAAGTCCAGGCGCTTGATCGTGAACTGGCCGCTCGCCGTGCCTTTGTCGCCGGCCTGCGTCAGGCTGACTGGCACGACGATGTCGCGCACCTGGCCCTTGATGCTGAGCTGCCCAGCGACCTCGAAGCGTCCGGGCCCGGCCGCCTTGATGGCGGTCGACTGGAAGCTGGCCTGGGGGAAGCGCTTGCTGTCCAGCCAGATGGCCTTGGGCACTTCGGCGTCGATCTCGGCGCTGCCGAAGCGGGCGCTGGCGGTGTCGATGGCGAAGGCCACACTGCCGCTGGCCGGCTGTTTGGGGTCGAGCGCGATCTGCGCGCTGAACTTGCCGAATTTGCCGTCCACCGGCACGCCCATCTGGCGCGTGGTGAACTTGATCTCGCTGCCGGCGGCGACCAGTTGTGCCGGTTTCGGTTGAGCCATCGCGGGCTGCAGGGCTGCGCCCAGCAGGGCCACAGCCAGGGTCAGCCGCAGCAGAGAGCGTGAGGACATCGTCGTTCCTTGAAGTGATGGATACATGGCGCGTTGCGCCATCAACCGCGGCCGGGCCACATGCGCAGCAGCAGAGCGTCGCGGTCGATGAAGTGATGTTTCAGCGCGCCCGCGACATGCAGCGTCACCACCGCTGCCAAGCCATAGGCCAGCCAGTGGTGCACGGGCTTGAGCGCGTCCGACAACTCGCGGTTGACGGGCACGAAGTCGGGCAAGGGCAACACGCCAAAGAGCACGATGGGAAATCCCGCCGCCGAGCTGTAAGCCCAGCCGGCCAGCGGCACGGCAAAGAACAGCCCGTACAACAGGCGGTGCGCCCCTTGCGCCGCGCGGCGCTGCCATGCGGGCATGGGCAGGTCGGCGGGCGGCCGATGCCGCAGCCGCCACAGCAGGCGCAGGGCCGACAAGGCCAGGATGCTGACGCCGGCCCACTTGTGCCAGTTGAAGAGCTTCAGCCGCGTCGGCGAAAAGGCCAGGCTCGTCATGTACAGCCCGACAGCAAACGTGCCCACGATGGCCACCGCCAGCAGCCAGTGCAGCGCGATGGCGGTCAGCTTGTAGCGGCCGGCGGCGTTCATGCTGCGAAGTGTGGCCTGTGCCACGGCTCTTGTGCTTCGGGTGGCCTGTCGGCTGCATTCAAGCGATTTGACCGCCAGGCCCATGCCGCGTTTGCCGGTCGGCTTGCTCCGCGGCCAGCGAATGCCGCAGCACTTGTGGGGGCTCTGCCTGCGGCTGCCGCAGGACATCACCGCCGACCGCAGCGGCATGCTCGACATGGCCGACCGCGTGACGGGCAACATCCTGCGCGTCGACCCCAAGGCGCCGGTGCCGGTGGTGGTTGCCCGCATCGAGGCGCGCGACCTGCAGGGCCGGCGCGTCAACGCCGACCCGTCGGGTCTGGCCTTTGACGCGCAGGGCAACTTGTTCGTCGCTGCAGGCCCCTTTGCCGAGGTGGTGCGTGTGCGCGCTGCCGACCTGAACCCGGCCAAGCCGGGCCTGGCGGCCTGGCCTTCGACCGTGGCGACCGCGCCTGGGTGGCAGTGAACCAACTGAATGCCGTCGTCGCGGTGACGCCGGCCGCTGTGGTGCAACTCATTGCCCGCAACGGCAGCGCCGGGCCGCTGGAGTTTCCGTCGGCCATCGTCTTCGTCGGTGACCGTGCCTACGTGTCGAACTTCGACGTCGCCCGGCGCGACAAGCTCGACGCCGGCGGCACGACAGCGCGCGACGGTGTCGGTGCGTCCATCGTCCAGATCACGCTTTAAGGCCCTGAGCCGGCGCCTGCGCGCAGCCGGCCGCGGCGCATCGCCGCCGGTGGACAATCCACCCCTTTGCCTGGAAAGGGCCGTACCGTGGATCTGAAAGTGCCCATCGTCATCACCGACGAACTGACCGACGAGGTCATCACGGCCACCGCCTTGCTCAACCTGGCCAGTGGCGAGATCACGCGCATCGAATACCAGGACTACGACTCCGGGCTGCGCGGCCTGCCGCCGCACAGCGAAGACTACGAGTTCACCAGTGGCACGCTGTCCAACAACGGCAAGGATGTCGAGTTCGGCGTCGTCGTCAACCGCACCACGGGCGACTACTCGGTGAGTGCCACCGAGCTGCTCGAGATCAAGGTGCGCGCCGCGGCGCTGTTTGCCGGCGTCGGTGCCAAGGCGCTTCTGGCCACTGCCGAAGCCAAGGCCGAGGTGAAGGGCGCCCCGCCAAGGCGGGGCCCGCTGCACTGAGCTCGGACGCGGCTCGCTCAGCCGCTCAGGCGCCTGCGGTGTCCCAGGGCGCTGTGCCGACGTCCGTTGATGGGGCCACGGCCTCGTGAGTTTGGTGGGTTTGGTGGGGCGTGGGGCTTGCTGTGGCCGCGCCGGGTGCGTGCACGCCGCCCAGCGCCTCGATCAGCGCGGGGATCAGCAGGCGCAGCTCGCCGGTGGCGATGGCGACGTCGGCATCGAAGCCGCCGTCGTCGGCACGTGCGCTGCCAGTGGGCGCCGCAGCACCTTCGAGCACCACGTCGAGGAGCTTGATCTTCTTCAACGCCATCGCTTCGGTCAGCACGAACGACACCCGGCCGGCCCAGGTCAGGCCCAGTTGCGTCGGCCGTTTGCCCTGCTTGATGTGCTCGCCGACCTCGTCGATGTCCAGCGTGTGGCGCGCGTAGCGCACGGTGGCCTTCTCGCTGTCGGGCTGCTTGAGCTCGCAGTCGCGGTCGAGCGTGACCCCGGCCGGTGCCTGCTTGTCGCTCAGCCACGCGGCCCTCGCGGTGGCGGGCGCGTCGGTGGTCTGCAGCGGCGTCAGGCGCAGCCCGCCGCCCAGCAGATCGGCCAGCCGCGTCGTCACGGTATCGGCCTTCTTCATGCTGGCCGCATCGATCAGCACCAGGCCCGCCTCGGCATCCAGCCAGACCAGCGTGTGCGACTGCTTGGGGAATGCTCGCGGCATCAGCGTGTGCACGATCTCTTCCTTGATCTGCCGCGCCGACTTGCCCTTGGGCCTGCGGCCAGTGGCGGCCTCGACCTCATCGAGCTTGGCCTCGAGCTCGGTCTTGACGACGCCGCCCGGCACCGCCTTGGTCTCGGTGCACAGCTTGAGGATGACCTGGCCGCCCACGCTTTCGGCCAGCGCCGCGTGTTTGCGCCCGCGCGGCGCCACCCAGCCGGCAGACTCGGGTTGCGAGGCGCCACAGGGCAGGAAGCGCGATGCGTCCAGGCGCGATTCGATCTGGCTCAGCGTGGGCGGCTCCCACTGTTCGATCTTGAAGACGAGGGCGTTCTTGAACATGGCGTCGTTGGAAGGGCCGCGGCGCGTGGGCGTCGGGCCGGGTGGATGAAGTTGAGGCGTCAGCTCGGCGTGTAGGCCAGCCGCACGTAGATCGGCGCGAAGGCCTCGGCCTGGGTGATTTCCAGCAGATGCTCGCGCGACAGTTCGAGCATCGCGATGAAGGTGACCACCAGCACCGGCACGCCACGCGAGGCCTCGAACAGTTCGTGGAACTCGACAAAGCGCTTGCCCGCCAGGCGGCGCAGCACGATGCTCATGTGCTCGCGCACCGACAGCTGCTCGCGGCTGATGCGGTGGTGCTGGTTGAGCTTGGCACGCCGCAGGATGTCGCCCCAGGCCTGCTGCAGGTCGACCACCTCGACATCGGGAAAGCGCACTTGCAGGCTCTGTTCGATGTGGATCTGCGCGCGCAGGAAATCGCGGCCGATCACCGGCAGCCGGTCCAGCCGGGCGGCCGCCACCTTGATCTGCTCGTACTCCAGCAGCCGGCGTACCAGCTCGGCGCGCGGGTCGGGGCCTTCGGCGCCGTCGTCGGTCTTGCGCGGCGGCAGCAACATGCGCGACTTGATCTCGATCAGCATCGCCGCCATCAGCAGGTATTCGCTGGCCAGCTCCAGGTTGTGATGGCGGATCTGGTCGACGTAGGCCAGGTACTGGCGTGTCACGTCGGCCAGCGGGATGTCGAGGATGTTGAAGTTCTGCCGGCGGATCAGGTAGAGCAGCAGGTCCAGCGGGCCCTCGAAGGCTTCGAGAAAGACCTCCAGTGCATCCGGCGGGATGTACAGGTCGGTGGGCATGCGAAACAGCGGCTCGCCATACAGCCGTGCCAGCGCCACCCGGTCGACCGGCAGGGCGTCGGCGGCGGGGTCGCCAGGCGCCAACGGAAGCAGCGGCATCAGTGGCGACAGTGGCATCAGCGGCATCAGCGGTGCATGGCGGTCGTCAGCGCCGGCCGGCGCCAGGGGGGTCACCCGGTGGACCTCGCGCCCGCCGATCCGCTCAGCGTCCCTTGGGCCGTGCGAAGTAGACGTAGGGGCTCTGTGGTACCCGGGCGTCGGCGTACTCGGCCAGCGCATGGCGATCGATCTGCTTGTCCCACAACAGGTCGCGACCGGCGCGCTGCTCGGCTTCGAGCGTGGGTTTTTTCGCCTTCAGCGCGTTGAGAAACTGCGTGACATCGGATTGATAAGGCTTGCGGAAGAACTCCATCGCGATAAACCTCGGCACTTAGGGGTAACCGGCAAGTTTAAGCCACTCGTTGCGGTGTTTCATTGGCGTGGCCGCCGCCGCCGTGGCAGGATGCCGCCCATGTCGAGCGAGACCGAGTTGAAGTTCCGTATTCCTGCGGGCCAGCTGGCTGCGGTGCGCCGCGCGGTGGCCACTCGGGGCGCCCAAGTGCTTCCGCTGGCCGCGCTGTACTTCGACACGCCCGGCGAGCACCTGGCACAAGCCCGTATGGCGCTGCGCCTGCGCCGAGAGGGTGCCAGCTGGGTGCAGACGCTGAAGGCCGAAGGCGACAACGCGATGCACCGGCTGGAGCACAACGTGCGGGTGGCGAAGGCGTCCGGCCCGCGCCGGCCTGCGCTCGACCTGTCGCGCCACGATGGCACGGCTGCGGGCCTGGCACTGCGCGAGGTGCTGGCAGCTGCTGGCGACGCGCCGCTGCTGGCGCGCTACGCCACCCAGGTGCAGCGCACCCAGCGGGTGCTGCGCGCGGGCGAGGCGCGTGTCGAATTGGCGCTGGACGAAGGTCGTATGACCGCCGGACCGCGCAGCCTGCCGATCTGCGAACTGGAGTTCGAGCTGCTGGCTGGCAAGCAGCAGGCCTTGCTCGACGTGGCCGGCCGCTGGGTCGACCGTTTCGGCCTGGTGCTGGATCTGCGCAGCAAGAGCGAGCGTGGTCACCTCCTGGCCGCCGGCTTGCAGGCCGGCCCGCCGACCAAGGCGCGGCGCTTGCACCTGCCGGCCGATGCCACGCCGGCGCAGGCGCTGGCGGCGATGCTGGCCAATCCACTGGGCCAGGTGCTGGCCAATGCCAGCGTGATGGCCGATGCCGACCTGGCCGAACAGGTAGCCGCCGATGCCGAGTTCCTGCACCCACTGCGGGTGGGCCTGCGCCGGCTGCGCAGCCTGCTGCGGGTGTTCGGTCCGTTGGCGCCGTCGGCGGATGCGGAGCTGGCATCGTCGCTGGGCACGCTGTTCGGCCGCTTGGGGGCTGCGCGCGACCAGGACGCGATGGCCGAATGGCTTTGGCCGGCCCTGCGCGCGGCCGACGCACCCTGGGTGCCCGACGCCGGCATCGGCCTCGCCACCGCCACCGCCACCGATCCGGCCGCTGCCGCGCCCATTGGCGATGGTGTGGACATCGGCGCTTTGCTGTGCGCACCGGCCACCCAGCGGCTGTGGCTGGCGGCGCTGGCGCTGTGCCAGCCGCCGCCTGAACCGGCCGTGGCGTTACCGGTTGGATCGGAGGTCGCGCCGGCGCCCGCCGTGCCGGAGGGCCACAAGCGCAACAAGGGCAACCAGAACAGCAAGGGCAGCGAGGGCAGCGAGGGCAGCGAGGGCCAGACGCTGCGCGACCTGCTGCGCGCGCCGCTGCGTCGGCTGATGCGACAGGTCAAGCACGACGCCGCGCGGTTCGACGACTTGGATGACGACACGCGGCATCGCCTGCGGCGGCGCATCAAGCGGCTGCGCTACGCGGCCGAGGCGGTGGCGTCGCTGTGGCCGGCCAAGGCGGTCGAGCGCAGCTTGCGATCGCTGGCCCGGGCCCAGGAGCCGCTGGGCGACTACAACGACACCGTTGTGGCGCTGGCGCTGATGCGCCGTCTGGCCGCGCAGGACGGCCGTGCCTGGTTCGTGGTGGGCTGGCTGACCGCCCGCCGCGAGGCGCTGGCCACGCCCTGCACCGAGGCGCTGACCCGGTTGACGCGCGTGCGCGGGTTTTGGCAGCGGCGTTAGGAGCCTGCCGGGCTTGAGGCCGTTTCTCAGCCGACGATCCCCAAGTCCGACAGGCTCCTGGTGTGGTGTTGTGTTCAGCGTGCAACACCACACTAGCTGGAGCGAAGGGGTTGGCCCTGGCTGTGCCGCACCTGCCTGTTGCCGGCCTCGGCCTTGGCGCCGCGAAAGCAATGGGGCGGGCGGGATGGGAAGCCGCTTGTTGGGCGGGCGTTGAACAGTCGCTCACGGCGGCAAGCGCCGCGAGTTCCAGTCGTCGAAGACCGGCACCAGGGCCAAGGCCGCCAGCAGCACGGCCAGCGGCACCGTCGACGCGTAGCCCACGTACTTGAAGCCCAGCG
Organism: Rubrivivax sp.; assembly: GCA_031427055.1. Taxonomy (GTDB): domain Bacteria; phylum Pseudomonadota; class Gammaproteobacteria; order Burkholderiales; family Burkholderiaceae_C; genus Rubrivivax. The sequence continues at coordinate 38 of JANPMR010000188.1, read as the reverse complement.
CGCCGCTGATACCGCCCACCAGGAAGCAGCCCAACAAG